>DASVWD010000105.1 GCA_036389795.1 Longimicrobium sp. | reverse complement strand
GTCGGCTCGACGGGTTCGCTACCCCGCTTCTTTCAGCGCTCCCCTCGCGGTCGGCGCCTTGCGGCTCGCTTCGGTCCCTACGACCAAGTTCCGGGAGGACTTTCACCTCCTGACCACTGTCCATGCTGGGCACACACGAAGGAGCGGGCGCGGCGGAGGTCGCCGCGCCCGCTCCCATCGTCTCCGGACGAGGGGGATCAGAAGCTCCGCGATTCCCCCGTTCCGCCTCCGCCGCCGCCGCGGCGGAGCCCCCGCAGGACGTCGACGGCCGTCTCGGCGAGCATCCGCTCGTCGTACCAGCTCTCCTCGTCCAGCTCGGCGCTCCCGTGGCCCATGCGGATGCCCAGCGCGGTGAACGAGGCGACGATCAGGCCCAGGCAGGCGCAGTAGAGGAAGAAGAGCATGCGGATGGTGCCGTTCACCGCGGAGCGCGGCACGAAGGGCGCCATGCCGTCGGGCCCGAAGCGCTGGTGCAGGAGCTCGATGTCGGCCTCGGTCAGGGCGTCCGTGCTCTGCGGGGGCACGCCGCCGTCGGGCCTTCCGACCGTCTGCGACAGCTTGAGCAGCTCCGGCGTGGCCCACGAGCCCACCCGGAAGGGGACGACGGTGCGCGCGTTGGTGCTGGAGTACGTGTAGTCCAGCACCGCGCGGTCGAGGGCGAAGTAGTACCCCACCACCAGGACGAGCCCCAGGCCGAGCCCCGCGGCGCCCAGCCGCAGCACGCGCGGGCGGGGGAGCTCGCGGATCCGCTTCCGCATCATCATCAGCAGCGCGATGACCGCGGCGCCCAGGAAGCTCGCGGCGAAGCGGAACAGGTCGGACTGCGGCGGCCACCACGCCTCGGTCCCGAACACGTTGAGGCCGGGCACCGCCACGGCCGCCGCGCTCAGCCCCAGGAAGAACATCTCGAGCGAGCGCGACGGGCGGCGCTTCCCGCCCCGCTTCCCGCGCGCCCGCCGCTCCGCCGGCGCGGCACCCGGCTCCGCGCGCTCCTCGGCGGGCGGCGCGGCCGTGCGCACCGGGTCCAGCGCGCCGGCCTCGCCGGGCCGCTCCTCCACCCGCCGCCGCTCCGCCCGCCCCGTCTCGATCTCCCGGTCCTGCTCGATCGATCTCATCCCGCGTACCTCGTATGGGGGTTCCAGCGTCAGCGCCGGCAGGTTTCCACCGTGTTCTGCGAGAGGTCCACGTCCTGGGGGACCTCCATGCCGCGCACCAGCTCCAGGGGGATGCGCCGCTCGCGGCCGCCGCGGCGCACCACCAGCACGTACGGCTGCGACGTGCCGGTGACGGTGACGGGCGTGTAGCCCTTGAAGTACTGGTTGAGCGGGTCGGGCCGCAGCGTGCAGTACACGTTCGGGTCGAGCGCCACGGCCGTGGTCGGCACCAGGTAGACCTCGGCCTCCACGCCGCCCGAGCGCACGTGCACGCGGGCCGCCGCGCCCGCGCCCATCCCGGGCGCGTCCACGTTGGTCGGCTCGGCCATCCGCGCGGGAGGCGCCTCGGGCGCCGCGCCGCCGCCGCCGAAGAAGCGGCGGACGCCCGCCACCAGCCGGCCGGTGAGCGCCGTCCCGCTCGCGCCGCCACCGGGCTGGGTCGCGGCCACCGTGTACCGCGCGCCCGTCGCGGACCCGCGGGTGAACTGCCCGTCTTCCAGGTCCTCGGCGGCGGGCCGGTAGACGTGGAGATCGGCCTCGGCGTACAGGCTCCAGGCGCCCAGCGGCACCAGGTCGACGCTGAGGCCCGTGGTGAGCTGCACCGAGCTCGTCCCGTCGCGCAGACACGCCCCCGCGCGCAGCGACTCGAAGTCGAGGACGCACTCGTCGTCGCCCGCCTGCACCGAGCCGCTGTCGCCCGCGAAGCTGGTGCTGAGGATGCCGACGCCCGCCGAGAGCGCGGCGCTCGACAGCACGGGCGAGCGGAGCGTGGCGAGCGGCCGCACCCGCAGCTCGAGCGCCGCCGAGAGGCTGTGCACGTCCAGCGATCCGCTGTCGGCCGCCGTCACCAGCGGGAGCGAGCCGCCGAAGTACGCCGCGCTCAGCCGCACGCCGAGCATGGGCGTGAACCAGTAGCCGGCGCTCGCGCCCACGGTGAGCCCGGTCCCCGGGCTATCCCCCGCGTAGAACTCCGACGTGCTCGCGGCGCCGACGTTCACTCCCACCTCGAAGCGAGGCAGCGGGAGCTGCGGCGGCTTCGCGCCCGCGGGGAGCCTCGCGGCCGGGACGCGCGGCCCGGGGAGCGGCGGGAGCGCGGCTTCGGCGGCCGACGGCAGGGCGGCGGGAGGCGGAGGCGCGCGCAGGGTGTCCGCCGCGGCGGCCGGGGCCGGCGTCTCGCGCGCGGCCGCCGTGTCGGGCGCCTGCGCGCCGGCCGCCCGCGGCAGCAGGAGCCAGGCGAGCGCGAGCGGCGCGGCGGCGAGGCGGCGGCAGCGGGCGGGGAGGTGCGCGGCGCGGGACCGCGGCGGGCGGGCGCCCGGGGGCCGGAGGAGCATGGGGTTGCGGTGGAGGGCCGGACGGCGGCGCGGACTCGGGCCCGCGCGGTTAGAGATCCGTTAAAGTGTGGGCGACCGCATCCAGTCCGTCAAGTCGGCGGGCGCCTGGTCCGCCGTCCGGCGCGGGAACGGGAGCGCCCCCCGGAGCGGCCCCGGCCGTCGACGGCGTCTGGACCTCTGGCTTCGGGACCGGGCTCCTCCGTCCCCGCGCCTTCCCCGGCGTTCCCGGCCTCCGCCCCGTCCTCACCGCCGTCCGCCAGGCTCCAGCCCAGCCGGATGCCGGCGGTCATGAAGGTGAGGATGAGCGAGGCCGAGGCGACGCAGTACAGCAGCAGCAGCGAGCGGACCGTCCGACTCACCTCGTCTTTGGGGATGAGGGATTTCATCCCCGTGTCGAACTTCTGGAACGCCGGCTCGAGGTGTTCCCGGGTGACATCGCGGGGAGTGCGCGGACGATCGCCCCCGGGCGGCTGGACGAACTGCACGGCCCTCAGCACCTCGTCCGTCGCCCACGAGCCCACCCCGAACGGGACGATCGCCTTGCGGGGCACGTTCTCGTAGGTGTAGTCCAGGACCGCCCGGTCGAGGGAGGAGGAGTACGCGTAGACGAGGGCCAGCGAGAGCACCAGCCCCAGCGCGCACGCGGGGCCCACCACCCTGCCCGGCGCCGCGGCGATGCGCCCGCGCGCGAGGAAGGCGATGAGCAGGACCCCCGCGCCGACCACGGTGGCCACCACCCGGAACAGCCTCTGCGCGCCGGGATCGGGCGGCCACCACGCTTCGGTGCCCAGGGCGGAGATCCCCGGGATCGCGACCACCGCGGCGCTGAGCGCCGCGAAGAACAACGGGATCGCCTTCAGCATGCGTCCGCTCGCATCCGCAAAGATCAGGGAGGGCAGTTCCGGAGCGGAGCCCGGGACATGTCCACGTTCTCGGTCCGCTCCCCGCGCGGAGCGAGCGGGAAGTACAGCCTCTCCTCCCGGTTGCCCTGGCGGACCACGACCCAGTACGGCTGCGGGTCGACCGTGGCCCTGACGGGGTTGCCCGCGGTGGTCCGGCCCCGGAAGTACGGACTCCTGTCCGCCCGCAGTTCGCACAGGAGCTTCCCGGTCGGGTCCGTCACCACGTCGACCTGGGGGACCAGGAAGACCTCCGCCCCCGGCGGCGTGGACCGGATGGTCACCACGCCCTGCTCGCCCGACGGGAGCGGCGGGGGCGGTGGTCGCGGCCTGAAGGTGGGCGGAGAGCGGTCGCCGAACGAGCGCCGGACGCCCACGGTCAGCCGGCCGGTGACGGCGGTGCCGGCCGCGCCGCCGCCGCGAGCGGCCGAGGGCGGCGCCGCGTCCGTCCGGGCGGCGCTCGCGTCCGCCGAGTCCGAGGGGATCTCTTCGGCGAGCGGGGAATAGGCGTGCAGCCCCGCTTCGGCGTACAGGCCCCAGCCGCCCAGCCGCACCAGGTCGGCGCCGAGGTCGGCGGTGAGCTGCACGGAGGTCTTCTCGTCGCGCAGGCAGGCTCCCGCGGACAGCGACCCGAAGTCACGGATGCACTCTTCCCCGCCGACCAGCATGGTGGTGTCGTCGCCCGAGGTGGTCGTTCGGACCACGCCTGCGCCGGCGGAGAGCGCTGCGCTCGACAGCACGGGGGACCGCAGGGAGGCGAGCGGGCGGACGCGCAGCTCGACCGCGGCGGAGACGCTGTGGAGGTCCAGCGTTCCACCCAGGAACCCGAGGGAGGGCGCGGCGGCGAGGGGGAGCTCGCCGGTGAAGTACGCCGCGCCGAGCCGCGCGCCAACTACACGCGTGAACCAGTAGCCCGCGCTCGCGCCCACGGTGAACCCGGTGCCCGGATTCCCGCCTTCGTAGAACTCCGACGTGCTCGCGATCCCGGCGCTCACCGACACGTCGAACGCGGGAACGCGGGCCGGGGGGACACCCGCGCCCGATTGGGCGAGCGCAACCGTGGAGAAAAAAGGCAGGCCGAGCAGGAGCACGGCCGCGGCGCGACCAACGCGGGGTGCGACGCCGTGCCGCGGCGGGACAGGACGACGGTAGCGCATGAAGGCAAGCCGAATGAAGGGGACCGCCGGGCTGCCATGAGCAGCCGTACGACCGTCGTGAAGTGTCGTCTCGCACCCCTTCCCCGTCAAGAATTTCGGTCGGGATACCCCCACGGAAGGCCCGCCTTCCGACCGCCGCTACAGGTCGTTCTGGCAGGAGAGGAACTCGAAGCGGCCCGCGAGCGCCAGCGTGGCGGCGAGGGCGAGGAGAAGCAAAACGAAGAGTCGGATCGGCATCGCGGTTCTCTCCGATGGACGGAAGGCGAGAGGCACCGCGTCGCTTCGGTCGCCGTCCCGCCGGCTGGTGCCCCGAATTTCGTCGGGGCTCGCATCGGATCGAACGCTGCGCCATCACCGCTCTGTCACGAGTCCGCGAGGGTGGGGTGACGGGAGAGTTGGAGAGAAGAGAGCGGAGCAAAGGTCCAAGGAGATTAGCCGACGAGAGTCCGCGGAGCTTTGATAGGACAGCTTCAACTGTCCGAAAGTCGAGGGGCTTAAGGGGATCGAGGCGTAGTATACGCAGTGCGTGACGAGCTGTATCGAAAAACTCACTTTTGCGATACGTGGACGACAGGCTCTTGATCGCCTGCAACGCTCTTGTGAGGAAGAGCAGTGTGCGGAATGCCGCGGGCTGGCTGCCGCCTACGAAAGGGGTTGAGGCGTCTTATGCGCGACCTTACCCGAGTGAGGGGAGAGAAATCAGACTGTGGAGGCATAAGCCGATGCACACCGTCGACTAAAATATTCTCGATCTCTTGGACTGGCCCCATTTCGGCAGCATGCAAATGAATGATGCGTTCCAGCGACTCCTCAGTGCGAATAGCTTCGCGTGTTGCATCTTCTGCATCCCACATCGTTATTTCCAAGAGCCGCACCCGCATAGATGCTAGCTCCGGCATGAAGGCGCGGGCCTCAGCTACCAAACGGCTAAGTTCGTCACGGAGTTCTTGATACTCAGGAGGACGGAGCAGTTTCCGGCAATCGAGCCGTCTGTGAGCAAGTTTCAGAGAATGCAACGTCTTTAATGCAGAGAGATGCCATTCTAACCAACGGTCAAAGCTCCGTTCTGCCTTGAAGCGACGCAATGCGAAGCGAGCGCCAGCCCAGGCGCCGAGTAAGGCCGCGGCAGCGGGAGCAAGAAAACTTAGGTAGGACGCCATAACAGGAGCCTGGAAACAGGAGAGGCGGTTAGCTGCTGGCCCGGTTGAAGTACAATGCGCGCGAGAAGCGACCGCCGCATGTGCTCGAGGTGCCTGCCAAGCGTGATCGGATCTATGGCAATAACTTTTACTCTGCCACAGCCCGACAATTCACTCAAAGCTCACGCGCGTGGGGCCGCTGCGCAATCCTCTCGGCTCATTGCTATGTGGAGCGGAGGCCGACGAGGTCCTTGGCGGCCGCGAGCGGGCTCAACTCGGCGAGTAGATGGCGTGTGGGGCGTGATCGCCGTCACGCCGCGCTCGCGTTCGCCGCTTCCACGGCGGCGCGGTTGAGCAGGGAGTAGAGCCGGTCCGAGAGCGACTCGTAGCGGGCCTGCGCCGCTCCGTCGAAGCCCAGGTCGTTCCACGAGCCCATCCCGCCGAACACCCACCCCGCCTGCGCCGCACCCAGGATGCGCTCCGCGTCCAGCGGCAGCACCCCCGCCGGGGCGAGGTCCGCGTGGTAGCCGAACGAGCGCGGCTCGTCGGAGCGGAGACAGTCGACCGCACGGTCGAAGGCGCCGGCGAAGCCGTCGAGGCCCTGCTCCCGGGCGAAGGCGCCGATCTCGCCGAACACGTCCGCGAGCTCGCGGACCAGGCCCGCCAGGTCGGCCGCCTCTGGCTGGCGGCCGTCCGCTCTCCCGACCTCGCCGTACGTCACGTTCCAGATGCGCCGCTCGGGGTCGTCCCGGTTCCCCACCTGCCACCGCGCCTCCCACAGCCCGGCCTCCGCTCCACGCTGCGCGCCGATCCGCCAGTGGCCGCCGCCCCCGACGAAGGCGACCGACATGCGGTCGCCGATCCGGGCGTCGCCGAGCGACCCGTACCGCACCGAGAGCCGCTCGACGCCCGCGGCCGCGAGCCTGGCGAACCACTCGTCCGGCGTGGTCGCGAAAGGCCGCTCCCGCACGCCGCCGAACAGCGGTCGCTCCAGTCTCACGAACGCCACCTGCCTGCAGAACTGGCACGTGGAGTTGCCGGGGAAGAAGGCCGGGACGGGAATGCCACGAAGACGAGCGTTCCCGTGGATCGCGAGGGCGAGCGTCTGGGCGATCGGACCCTGCATCTCATCCGCTGATGAAAAGGGGAAGTTGTCTCACCGCGTCGGCGCGAGCGCTCCAGCTTACGCCTGCGGCGGCCGGCGAGCCAGGACCATGTCCGGTCCGCATCGATCGAGACGTTTCCAGCGTGTGCACGCCCGGCGCCCACCGCCGGGAGCCCGATCACCCTGCGGACGGGGAGCGCCGATGACGGGAAGACTGGTTCGCGCCGTGGTCCTGGCCTGCGTCACCGCCGCGCTCGCCGCGCTCGCCGCCGCGCCGACGGCGTCGCAGACGACGTTGGTCGTGCCTGGCACGATCCCGCCGGACACGGCGTGGGCCCGCTTCTACTTCCCCGAGTTCGATGCGGCGGCGCAGGCTGCGGGGCTCGCGCCCCTGCGCTCGGCGCCGCTCCCCGCGGGCGAGCGCGAGGTGCGGCTGTGGACGGGAGGCGCGCTGGGCTACCCCCGCCAGCTCTACCGCATCCGAACGCGCGGCGGCCGGGTGGTGGAAGGGGAGCGGATCGACTACTGGCGGATGGACCAGGACCAGGTGAAGCCGGACTCCACCCGCTACGAGGCGCTGATCCGCTACAACGTGGCGGGGCGGTGCGGCCCGGTGGCGACGGGAGACGGAATGGAGGCGTGCCGGGTCCTCTTCACGCGGGTCCCGGACTGGGCGGGCGTGCTGGCGCGGGCGGACTCGGCCGGGCTGTGGACGCTCCCCGACGAGAGCGAGCTCCCCGAGCGCTACCTGTACCTCGACGGCTGGAGCATGACGGTGGAGTTGCGCGACGGGGCCGTGTACCGCACGTACCACTACTCCAACCCGCGCGAGGGCCGGCCCCGCCCGGAGTACGGGCAGGCCGCGCGCGTCGTGCGGGCGTTCCGCGAAGCGGACGCGCTGGCGCGCACGCCCGACGCGCTGCGCGTCTACCGCGGGCTCTTCGCCTCGGGGCCCAGCCTCAGCGAGTTCCGCCCCTGCGGCGAGGACGTGACCTGGGGGATGCAGGGCTACCTGCGCGGCGTCCCGACCGCCCAGACCAACCGGCCGCGCGCGGACACCGCCGCGGTGGGCGTGAGACGCGTGTACGTGGAGGTGCGCGGCACGCTCACGCCCGCGTGGCTGGCGCGGCAATGGCGCTCGGAGTACCCGCGGGTGCTCCAGGTGCAGGAGGTGATCTCCTGGCGCGAGTGGGACCCCGCCCTCTGCCGGAGCTGAGCGAACCGGCCGCGAAGACGAGCGCGCCGGAGCGGACCCGAACGGGCCCGCCCCGGCGCACGTCGTACTCCGTACCTCGTACCCCGTACTTCCGTACTTCAGAACGCGAGCCGGAACCGCGCCTCGCAGCCATCCCGCCACACCAGGCGCGAGGTCACTGGGGGCAGATCGACCGGTTGCAGGTGGGCTCCCCGCTCGACACGTGCTTGCTGCCGTACGCGGTCTGTCCCGCGGAGGTGACGGTCACGCGAATGCTGAAGTCGCCCCAGAGCGGGTTGGAGTAGAGCGACTGGGTCTTCCCGGTGCCGAGCATCTGGGTAGTCCCGTCGCTGTACCAGTACACGCTCCACTGGTAGGTGTACGTGCCGTCGCCGTTGGCGGGCATCGCCTCCCAGGTGCGGGTCCCCGTCACGTCCGCGAGCGACGGCCCCGAGACGGAGACGGTGAGCGCCGGCGTCACCTCCAGGTGATAGTAGGCGACGAACCAGTTCGCGTCGACGTAGGTGTAGATGCCGGGGTTGCTGTAGAAGGGGTACACCTTGCAGCCGCCCGTGTAGATGGACCACACCCCCGGCGACTTGACGTAGCTCTCCCACCAGGAGCAGCCGGAATAGTGCAGGTTCGACGCCTGCCACCCGGCGAAGGTGACGGTCATCCGCGCGCCGCCCACCACGCTGCTCCCCTCGTAGAAGTCCGCCCAGGCGTAGGTCTGGGTATTGTAGTACTTGCTGTACGAGTAGTCCCCCGTGGCGGTCTTGTCCGAGTACCAGGTGTCGGAGCTGCCGATCACCGCGATGCGGTTCGGGTAGGGGGCCGGGGCCACGTACAGGCTGGGGCCTCCCGCGCCGCCCCCGACCGGCCGCAGGGCGCCGCTCACCCGCTCGCCGCGCGTCCACCCGCCGCCGGCGCGCCGGTAGCGGTAGACCTCGCTGGCCGAGCCGTTGTCGAAGAGCACCAGGCGGCTGCCGGCCGTCCTCCCCTCCTGGAGGACGCCGACCAGGAGCTGCCTGCTCGCGTCGATGGGCGACTCCCTGCGCGCGGCGTCCAGGAGCGCGCGGGTCTCCGGGTCCATCGCGCGCGACGCCGCGGGGCCGCGGGCTTCGCCGGCCGGCGCGGCGGGAGCCTGGCGCGCTTCCGGCAGCGTGCCGTCGCTGCACGCGGCGAGGGCGAGCGCGGCCGCCAGCATGGTGAGTCGCCTCATGGAGTCCTCCTGGTGGGAAGCTGCGGAGGAGACGCGCGGGGGCGGAGCCCGAGCGGGACCCGGAGCCGACGCGTCATTGGTAGTTCACGACATATAATGTGATGAGCTTCGGGCAGCAACGATTTTCTTCCGATCCACAATCATGCGGCCGACAACGCGGGAAGTACAGGCAGGACCGATCTTCGTGGGATTCCGATCACGCCACGGCGCGTCCCCGTATCGGACGACGGACCAGGGCCCCTCACGCCGGCGCTGGCGTGAGGGGCCCTGTTCCGGACGTCTTCCTGCACCGGGACGTGGCGGAATCTCAGGCCAGGCGCGAGCCGTCGTCGGGGAGGACGAACTTGCCGGTGGAGCTGAGACTGCCCACGAAGGGCGCGGTTTGCAGCGTGAGCTCGGTCAGTCGGGGCAACAGGACGAGCGCAGGCCGGGACCACGGCCGCCGGGCGGGAGCCTCGCCGGACGCTGAGCCTCGCAGGGTCTCCGTCTCCTTCACAGCAGTACCTCCGCGCTGGGGAAACAAAAGGGGTCGCGACACCTATAGCGCATCCGCAAACGGATTGCAACAGGTTGGACGAAGACGGGGCGGACCCGGAGACCGGGCCCGCCCCGCCGTACTCCGTACTCTCGTACTTTCGTACTTCAGAACGCGAGCTGGAACTGCGCCCTGAAGCCGTTCTCGCTGCGGCCGGAGAGCGGGTTCCAGAAGTCCCAGTTGAACATCACGCGGTTCAGCCCGCCGAGGTAGACGTTGATCCCCGGCGTCAGCAGCGTGCCGCCGCCCTCCACGGCGGCCTCGTCGTCCACGTCGGGATCGCCGTAGCTGATGCGGAAGACGGGCTCGACGGCGCTGATCTTCGTCCCCACCGAGTCGGTGCGGTACGCCAGCCACGCCTGCGCGCCGAAGAAGCGCGCGTCGGCGTGCGGGTCGAAGTCGCCGAACGCGGCCTCGGCCACCAGGTGCGGCCCCGGGCGCTCGTACGCGCCGAGCTCCACGTCCACCTCCCAGGCGCTGCCGCGCTCGGTCCGCTCCAGCCCCCCGGGGAGGGCCAGGCTGTCGGCGAGCACGAAGTCGCGGCTGCTCCAGGCGGCGCCCACGCGCAGCCGCTCGAGCGGGTGGATCGCCAGGCGCGCGCCGAGCTGGTAGGTGCTCTCACTCCCCGTTTCCCCCCGCGCGGGGCCGTTGAACCAGCCCGCCTGGTAGCTGAGGCCGAGCGGCGCGCCGCGGGGCGAGCCCAGCACCTGCAGGCCCACGTCGCGGTCGGCGTAGCCGAGCCCGCTCACCAGGTTGTACTCGTCCCACGCGTCGTCCAGGCCGCGGATGCGCACGCCGCGCTCGATGGGGAGGATGCGGTTGGAGCTGGTGAGATGGATGGGGCTGAACGGGCGGTTCGCCTGCCCGGCGAGGATCTCGAAGGCGGGGTCGAAGGCGAGGCGCAGGTAGGCGTCCTTCATCACCACCCGGTTCCCCGGCGCGAAGTCGGGCTGGATCCTGCCGCTCACCACGTCGTTGACCCTGACCGTGACTTCCAGCCGCAGGCGGCGCAGCTCCATCAGCGTGGCCGGCTCGTCGTCGACGCTGGTGGTGTTGAACTGCGTGTGCACGCGGCCGTTGAGGGTGATCTCGGCCGCGCCGCTCTTCAGCACCACGCCCGTGGGCGTCTGCTGGGCGGCCAGGCGTGTGGCGGAGGCGAGCAGGGCGAACGTAACGGCGATTGCACCGCGATGTCGCACGGGCATGCGGGCGGTTTCCCTTGCGGATGTTTCGGAATTGCCGCGGGAGGACCCGGGGCGGATCGCCATGAGGCTAGCGGGCGACGACCATCGGGCAATCACGGCCCGGTAACGGGACAGTAAAACGATCGCGCGTCCGTTCCGCAATCTTTCGCCGGGCATCCAGGTGACGAGGAGTCTCGCAGGGAGCCGGCGCCGGACCGGAGAAGTTCGTAGGGGCGGGCATGCGAGTCCGAGCATGGGCGGCGTCGGCGCAAAGGGCGGTCTGCCGAACACGAGCCGGCATCCGCCGGTCGAGGCATGCCTCGCCCCTACGAATCACCCCGATCGGATCGCGATGAAAGTCAGCCCGGCTCCGCGCCGGCTTCGGCGGGCTCGCCAGCGTGCGGCTCGGGCGGCAGGTCGGGCTCGTCGGGGGCGGGGAGGGTGAAGCGGATGACGGTGCCCTGGCCCAGCCGGCTCTCGGCCCGGACGGTGCCGCCGTGGCCCTCCACCATGTGCTTGACGATGGCGAGCCCCAGCCCCGTGCCGCCCTCCTCGCGCGAGCGGGCCGCGTCCACCCGGTAGAAGCGCTCGAAGATGCGCGGCAGGTGCGCCGAGGGGATCCCCGCGCCGGTGTCGCGCACCGAGACCTGCACCCACGCCCCCGCCCCGCCGTCCGCCGCGCCCTTCCCTCCGTGCGCGTCGTCCACGCACTCGGCGCCCACCTCGATGCCGCCGCCCTCGGGGACGTAGCGCAGCGAGTTGCTGTAGAGGTTGCTGAAGACCTGGCGCAGCGCGGCCGGGTCGGCGTGGACGAACTCCGCCTCGGGGGGGACGGCGGCCGCGAAGCGCACGCCCTTCTGCCCGGCGCGGTCGCGGAAGCCCGACCAGGCGTCGCGGGCGATCTCGGCCACCGAGACGATCTCGGGCTCCACCCGCCACCCGCCCGACTCCAGCCGCGACAGGTCCAGCAGGTCGTCGACGATGCGCTGCAGGCGGTCGGCGTTGGTCTTCACCGTGTCGGCGAACTGGCGGCGCAGCTCGGGGGGCAGCTCGGGGTCCAGCAGCGTCTCGCTGAAGCCGCGGATGGCGGTGAGCGGCGTCTTCAGCTCGTGGCTGGCGTTGGCCACGAAGTCGCGCCGCACGTCCTCCAGCCGCCGCAGCTGCGACACGTCGAGGAACACCAGCACCGCGCCCCCGCCGGGGAGCGGCTGGGCGGTGGCCAGCAGGTGGCGGCCGTCCAGCGCCAGCTCGGCGGGGTGCACGGCCTGTCCCGCCAGCGCGTGCCCCACCACCTCCAGGAACCCGGGGCGGCGCGCCACCGCCTCGGGCGTCATCCCGCGCGGGTCGCCGGCGAGCGAGAACATGCGCCGGGCGGCGGGGTTGGCGCGCCGTACCCGCCCCTGCGCGTCGACGGCGATGACGCCCTCGGCCATGCTGTCGATGAGCGCCTGCATCTCGGCGCGCTCGCCCTCCAGCTGCCCCAGCCGCCGCTGCAGCTCGCCGGCCAGGGTGTCGAGCGCGTCGGCCATCTCGCCCAGCTCGTCCCGGTGCCGCGTCCGCGCCCGGCGCGAGAGGTCGCCCGCCGCCATGGCGCGCGCCACCGCCGCGATCTGCCGCACGGGGTGCGTGACCAGCCGGGAAAAGCCGAAGGAGAGGACGCCGGTGAGCACGAGCGCCACCACGCCCACGCCGAAGATCCCCCGCTGCACGCGGGCGACGGCGCGGTTGACCTCGCGCAGGGGGACGGAGACGCGGATCACCGGGCCGGTGGAGGCGGGCACCGCCAGGTACAGGTACTCGGCGCCGATCGAGGTGCTGACGCGCACGTCGCGCCCCAGGTGCCCCTGGAACGCCTCGCGCACCTCGGGGCGGCCGCCGTGGTTCTCCATGGCGGCGAGCGCCCGCCCGTCGCGCTCCGAGTCGCCCAGCACGCGCCCGCCCGGGGCGATGATGGTGACGCGCCGGCCGCTCACCCGCCCCAGCCAGTCGGCCATGGAGTCGGGCTCGAGCGCGGGGTTCTGCTCCTCGATGGTGCGCGCCAGGAGGAGCTCGCGGCGCATGTCGTCGGCCACCATCCCGGCGAGGTGGCGCCGGAGCATGGAGCCCACCCCCAGCGTGAGCGCCACCACCACCGCCGCGATCACCGCGAGGTAGCTGAGGAAGAGCTTCTGGTCGGCGCGAAGGTGCACGGGACGGATGAGTGCGAAGTGCGAAGTGCGAGGTGCGAAGTGCGAAAACGCCCGGTACGAGGTACGGAGTACGACGTACGTTCTCCCTTCGAATGTCATTCCGAGGGAGGCCCGCATCGAACCCGCGTCCGCCACCGAAGTCCGGGGCCGACCGAGGAATCTACTCACCCCGCCGCGAGCCGCCCGTCCGCGCGGATCTCCTCCCCGCAGCCTGCGCAGGCAGGCTTCCCGTCGTTCCAGCCGCGGGTTCACCCGCATTGGGCCACCCGCGCGGATCGCCGCCCCGGATCGTGCTCAGCGGGCTTTCGCGGCGAGAGCGACCCACCAGCGGGGGCGGAGTAGATCCCTCGGGTCGCCACCGCGCCCCTCGGGATGACATCTCCAGGTGTTACCCCACATCTCCAGGAATGCACGGAAGCCGGTGAGAATCCCCGATCCCCACCGGCCTCGTCGCACTTCGCACCTCGCACTTCGCACTTCGCACTATCCCCTCGGCGGCTCCGTGCGAAACCGGTACCCGAACCCCCGCACCGTCTCGATCCACTCCGCGAAGTCGCCCAGCTTGTTGCGCAGCCGCTGCACGTGCATGTCCACCGTGCGCGTGGCGATGTTGGCCGTCACCTCCCACACCGCCTCCAGCAGCTGCCGCCGGCTCTGCACCCGGCCGCGCCGCTCCATCAGCGTCAGCAGCAGCCGGTACTCCGTCGGCGTCAGGTCCAGCGCCCGCCCGTCCACCTCGGCGCGCGCGGCGCCGGAGTCGACCGTGAAGGGGCCCACGCGCACCACCTTGCCCCCCTTCCCCGGCGGCGGCGCCTGCTGTACCCGCCGCAGCACCGCCCCCACGCGCAGGATCAGCTCCTGCGGGCTGAACGGCTTGGCCACGTAGTCGTCGGCCCCCAGCCTGAGGCCCGTGATGCGGTCCTGCTCCTCGCGCCGCGCGGTGAGCAGGATCACCGGGATCTCCTGCGTCTCGGGGCGGCGGCGCAGCTCCTCCAGCACCTGCAGGCCGCTCATCCCGGGGAGCATCAGGTCCAGCACGACCAGGTCGGGGCGCTCCAGTTCCACCGCGCGGATCGCCTCGGGGCCGCTGGACGCGGTCCGCACCCGGTACGACTCGCGCGCCAAGTGGTAGGCCACGAGCGCCGAGATGTCGGGCTCGTCGTCGACCACCAGGATGTGGGTCTCGCTCATCCTGGGAGATCCGGTGCGCCGGGGAGCGGGATCGGCCCCGATCGGCCCGCTGAAGGCGCCGGGAATCTGCTGCTGCGCGAAAGCGCTCGGCAAGGCTCACCTCTCTCGGAACGGACGGCCGGACGATCTCACCGCCTGATAGTACCCGGGTCCTGTAACGGCGCTGTCACGATCCTGGAATGCGGGGGTGACGAACGACTCCAACGCTCGCGGCACGCGCCGTGTAGTGGTACCGCTCCGGTCCGATCCAACCCGTTGCCCTGGCTGGGGATCGGTCCCCAGACGAACCCGATTCGGCGCCCCGCTCCGGGCGCCGAAGCAGTGAGAGCCGATGCGCACGATCCGCAGCCTCCTGACACTCCTGGCCGCCCTGCTGGCGCCGGCCGCCCTGGCCGCGCAGGTGGGCGTCACCACCGACGTGATCTCCGGGCGCGTCACCGACGCCAGCGGCCAGCCCGTGGCCGCCGCGCAGATCGAGGCCGTCTCGGTCGAGTCCGGCGTGCGGCGGACGACGACCACGCGGGCCGACGGGCGCTACACCATCGTCTTCCCCGAGGGTGGGGGGCAGTACCGCCTGCGCGCCGTGGCCCTGGGCTTCGCGCCCGCCACGATGAACCTGCAGCGCACGGCCGACGAGGACGTGCTCACCGCCAACTTCCGCCTGGGCGAGCAGGCGATCCAGCTGCAGGGGATCCAGGCCACGGCCCAGCGCACCCCGCCCCCGGGCCGCGGCGACGCGGGCTCCACCGAGCGCTTCGTCCCCAGCGAGCTGGTCAACCGCCTCCCGCTGGAGGACAACGACCCCGCGCGCATCGCCACCCTCTCCCCCGGCGTGGTGGCCACCACCAGCGCCGACTCCACCGAGCAGCGCGGCTCGTTCTCGGTGGCCGGCCAGCGCCAGTCGCTCAACCAGGTGACGCTCGACGGCACCTCGTTCGCCAGCGCGCTCACCGGCGGGCAGGCGGGCGGGGGCTCGCCGCTGTCGCTGCCGCAGGAGGGCCTGCGCGGCACGCAGGTGGTGACCAACAGCTACGACGTGGCCCGCGGCCAGTTCGCCGGCGGCCAGGTGGCGCTGACGACGAGGAGCGGGACGAACAACTTCTCGGGCTCGTTCAACTGGCAGCTCCGCGACCCCACGCTGCAGGGCGGCGCCGGGCGGCCGGAGTGGGGGGGCGGCTTCACCCAGAACCGCTTCAGCGGCGGCTTCGGCGGGCCGATCAAGCGCGACAAGCTCTTCTACTACCTCTCCTTCTCGGGCCAGCGGCGCACCGACCAGCTCTTCTCGCTCACCCCGGGCGACGCCGACGCGGTGACGGCGCTGGGCGTCTCGCCCGACTCGGTCTCCCGCTTCCTCGACGTCCTGCAGGGCCGGTACGGGGTCACCGGCCGCACCGGGCGCTTCGACCGCACCGTGGACGCGCTCTCCCTCCTGGGCCGCGTGGACTGGGCGATGAACGAGCGGCACACGCTGGCGCTGCGCGGGCACCTGAACTTGTCGGGGCAGGAGCGCGCGCGCATCGGCTTCCTGGAGACGCTGGAGAACGGGGGCGAGAGCGACACCGACAGCCGCGGCGGGATCCTCACCCTCACCAGCCGCTTCGGCGGGGGGTGGATCAACGAGCTGCGCGCCTCGCTCACCGAGGACCGGCGCGAGCAGCTCCCCTACGCCCAGGTCCCCGAGGGGCGCGTGCGGGTGAGCTCCACCCTCCCCGACGGCGAGCGCGGGGTGGCCACGCTGGCCTTTGGTGGCGACCGCTCGCTCCCCACCAACACGCGCGAGACGGTGCTGGAGCTTTCCAACGAGCTGTCGTTCCTCTTCCGCGACCAGCACCGCATCAAGCTGGGCGGGCTGGTCAACCACACCGGCTTCGAGCAGCAGTCGACGTTCAACCGGCTGGGCTCGTTCGAGTTCGCCTCGCTGGAAGACTTCGCGGCGGGGCTCCCGTCGCGCTTCACCCGCACGCTGACCCCGCGCGTCACCCAGGGCGGGGGGATCAACGCCGCCATCTACCTGGGCGACACCTGGCGGCCGAGGACCGAGCTGCAGCTCACCTTCGGGCTGCGGGCGGAGGCCTCGCGCTTCGACGACGAGCCGGCCTTCAACCCGCGGGTCGAGCAGCTCTTCGGGCGGCGGACGGACCGTCTTCCCGCGGAGCTCCACCTGAGCCCGCGCGCCGGCTTCTCCTGGCGCCTCTCCGAGCAGGGCGAGCCGCTCCGCATCGTCCGCGGCGGCTTCGGCGAGTTCCGCGGGCGCGCGCCGTTCTCGCTCTACGCCACGGCGCTCGACCAGACGGGGCTGGAGGGGAGCGAGAGCCAGCTGGTGTGCGTGGGCCCCGCGGTGCCCACCCCCGACTGGGCGGCGTACGCGGCCGACCCGTCCACCATCCCCACCACCTGCGCGGCGGGCGGCCCCGGCGTCGGCGTCCCCCGTCGGCCCAACGTGTCGGTGTTCGGCGACGGCTTCTCGGCGCCGCGCTCGTGGCGGGCGTCGCTCGGCCTGCAGAACCAGGTGCGGCGCACGCTCGGCTTCTCGGTGGACCTGAGCCAGGCGTGGGGGGTGGCCCTCTTCGACGTGCGCGACCTGAACCTGCGCCCCGACGCGCCGATCACCCTCCCGGCGGAAGGGAACCGCCCGGTCTACGTCCCGGCGGGCGCAATCGTCCCCACCACGGGCGAGGTGGCGTTCTTCGCCTCGCGGCGCGACCAGGAGCTCGCGCACGTCTTCGAGATCGACTCGAACCTGCGCTCCACCACCACGCAGGTGACGCTCGGCGTCAACGGGCTGCTGCCGCGGCCGCGCGTGCTCTTCAGCGCCAGCTACACCTGGATGCGCTCGCGCGACCAGTCGTCGTTCTCGGGCGGCTCGCCGCAGTTCGGCTTCCAGAACGTGCCGGTGGCGGGCGACCCCAACGTGCGCGAGTGGGCCACCAGCGACCTGGAGCGGCGCCACCAGGTGATCCTCACCGCGGGGCTGCCGCTCTCGCAGGCGGTGGAGCTCACCTTCATCGGCCGGGCGACGTCGGGGCAGCCGTTCACGCCCATGGTGGGCGGCGACATCAACGGCGACGGGGTGAGGAACGACCGCGCCTTCGTCTTCGACGCGGCCACGGCGTACGACACGGCGCTGGCGAACGGGATGGCGCGCCTGCTGGCCGGCGCGGACGACCGGGTGGCCGACTGCCTGCGCTCCCAGGCGGGGCGCATCGCGGGGCGCAACTCGTGCCGCGGGCCCTGGTTCACCACGCTGGACGCGCGCGGCACCTTCCGCCCCGAGCTGCCGCGCCTGGGCCGGCGCCTCTCCATCTCGCTCGACGCGCAGAACCTGTTCGCGGGGCTCGACCTGCTCCTGCACGGACAGGACGGGCTGCACGGCTGGGGGCAGCAGGGCTTTGGGCGCGACGAGACGCTGCTGTACCCGCGCGGGTTCGACCCCGTGGAGCGGCGCTTCGTCTACGAGGTGAACGAGCAGTTCGGCGAGCAGCGCACGCGGCGCACCGGCTTCTCGCCCTTCCAGGTGCAGCTCTCGGCGCGGCTGAACGTGGGGCGGCAGCAGCAGGGCGGCGGCTTCGCCGGCGGGCTGGGGGCCATCGCCCTCGGCGGGTTCGGGGGAGGCGGCGGAGGGGGCGGCGGCGGTGGGGACCGCGGAGGGTTCGGCGGGATCTTCCGCCAGGGCGGCGGGGTGGACGTCGACGCGCTGCTGGACCGCCTGATCCCCGAGCCGGTCTCGGCGATCCTGCTGCTGCGCGACACGCTGCGGATCACGGACGAGCAGGCGGCGCGGCTGCAGACGATCGTCGACTCGGTGAAGGCGAAGAACGATCCCGTGCGCGAGGAGATCCGCGCGGCGGTGCAGGCGGCCGGCGCCAACCCCGACCCGCAGACGATCTTCCAGCGCATCGGCCCGCAGCTGAACCGGGCGCGGCAGAACGTGCAGGCCGCGCTCGACGCCGCGCAGAAGGTGCTCACTCCCGAGCAGTGGCGGCGGGTGCCGGCGGCGCTGCGCAACCCGTTCGGCCCCTTCGGCGGCCCCGGCGGCGGCGGGTTCGGCCCGGGCGGACAGGGCCGCCCCCGCGGCGAGGGCCGCCCCGAGCGCCCGCGCCCGGAAGGCCAGCAGCAGCCGCGCCCCGGGCAGCAGCCGCAGCCGGCGCCCGCTCCGGCACCTGCGCCTCCCCCGGCGCCCGCTCCGGCTCCCGCGCCGGCGCCGGAGCCGCCTCCGGCCCCTGCGCCGGCTCCATCGCCCGCGCCCGCGCCTCCTCCGCCTCCGCCGCCGGGGGGCTGAAGATCAGGTCCGACGGATGGCAGAAATCGAGAACCGGCCGGAGCGACGTCGATGCGCTCCGGCCGGCTCGTTCGTTCCCGGCACCCTCCTCGTCACCGCTAGCGGTGTCTCGGCTCCTGGAACCCGACGTACCGCACGCGCCACGCCGCACCTGCGCGCTGGAAGCGCATGGCGAGCAGGTCCCGCGCGCGATGGCGTCCCCTGGGCACGAAGACGACGTAGCCGCTGTCGGAGGTAAGCCCCAGGGAAGGCTGGCGCGGATCAGCTCGTCCACCTCCGCCACGGTGGTGCGATCGCGCAGCAGCGCGCACGCCGCCACGAGCAGCAGGACCGCCAGCATCGTACCAGGCTCCCGGACTGCGGGAACGACGACGCCGCCATCCAGTGTATCCGAGCGCCCTCGGGATTCGGTCCTCGCAGCCGCAGTTCACCGATCGTTGAACTCCAGCCGCCCGAACCGCCTCGCGCCGGGATCGTACTCGATCCCCCAGAACATCAGCCCACCATCACACACGGAAACCGGGCTCGTCCGCCAGCGCATGGTGTCGGCTCCGGCCGCCGGCTGCAGCTGGCCCCCGGAGATCTGCCAGCGCATCCCGTTGATCGCGTCCAGGTGCTCGCGATGGAACGCATTCACGTACACCGTGTGTTTCCCGGTCCAGCGGGTGATGCCTGTGTACTGCCGGTAGTAGGCGCTCTGCTCGGGCGACCGGGGCGCGCGCCGGAACACGCTGTCCAGCACGGCCGGCAGCAGCGCTTCGATCTCGTCGATCACGTCGCGTGGAGGAGACCAGAATCCGACGACTCCCCAGGGGGTCGAGCGCGTGCACTGCCTCAGGAGCGTCCTGCCGGCCTGCGTGGGAAGCACCGCCCCGGTCGCGGGCGCAAGCCGGTTGGAGGAGGTCGAGGCCTGCGCCGGCGGCGCCTCCGGGCGGCTCGCTTCCCGGCAGCCCATGGCCAGCAGGACGAGCCCACAGGCACCGATCCGCGTCAGGACCGAACGCGCCCGGGAGCAGGGGCGCCCGTCCAGCCTCGCGGATCGCCCGGAGAGCCTCGTACCGGGCTCGGTCTCGTTCATGGCATGATCCCGCTGGCAGCCGAAGCCCAGGCGCCCACCCGGGCGGGAGGGTCAGCGTGAAAGGACTCTCCCGCCGAGCCAGGAGAGCAGCCTCGCGCACACGGCCACGACGCCGGCCGCCAGCGTCGTGACCGCCACCCAGAGCACCAGGTCGAACACGGCGCTTGCGACCACCTGCGGCGGATCCGTGTCCCACACCACGATGCCGGGGACCCCGAGCAGGCCCGCCGATTTCACGACCGCGTTCGCGGCGAGCACGGCGGCGCCCGACAGCAGGGTGGCCCCGGGCACGCCGCACCCGGTCCGCCCGAGCGCGAGCCACGCCGTGAAGGCGACGAACACCACGACGTTCACGGCGACGGCGGCGCACTGGCCCGCCGATCGGAAAGGCGCGCCGGCAATGACCAGCCCGTTCGCGGCGTAGACGTACGCCGTCGCGGCGAAGTACCACGGGAGTCGCCTGTCCTGGCAGGTCGCCACGGTCATGTGCACGCGCCTGTGGGCTCGAAAGCCGGAGTCGTTGGACGAGGGGAAAGGAAGCCGGCCGCAGCGGCGGGCGGGGACGGAGCGCCTACGCCGCCGACCCGGTCACCGAGGTCTGCATGGCCATCTCGTGGGCGAGCGCGGCGGGGTCGTCCACCTTGGGCGGGAGGGTGAGCGTGAAGGTGCTCCCCTCCCCCACCCGCGACTCCACCTCCAGGCTCCCGGAGAGGAGCTTGGCCAGGCGGCGCGAGATCGGCAGCCCCAGCCCGGTGCCCTGGTGCTGGTTGGGCTGCGAGAGCTGCACGAACTCGTCGAAGATCTTGTCCAGGTCCTCCTCGGGGATGCCGATCCCGCGGTCGCACACGTCCACCTCCACCCCGCCGTCGTCCCGCGGCCGGCAGCTCACCGTGATCGGCCGCCCCTCGCCGAACTTGATGGCGTTGGAGAGGAGGTTCAAGAGGATCTGCCGCACCCGGCGCGGGTCGGTGATCACGGTGACCGGCTCGTGGCCCGTGTACTCCAGCGCCAGCTCCGAGCCGTGCTCGTCGGCCAGGGGGCGCACGGTCACGAACAGCTCGTGGATCAGCTCGGGGAAGGTGGCCGGCTGGATCTCCAGCTCCAGCTTGCCGGCCTCGATCTTGGAGAGGTCCAGGATGTCGTTGACCAGCTCCAGCAGGTGCCGGGCCGCCTTGTTGGCCCGCTCGATCCCGCGCGCCTGCTCGGGGTTCAGCGGCCCGTAGATGTTGTCGAGCAGGAGCGAGCTGTACCCCAGGATGGCGTTGATGGGGGTGCGCAGCTCGTGGCTCATCGAGGCGTAGAAGCGGCTCCGGGCGCTCATGGCCGTCTCCAGCTCCAGCTGGCGGGCCTGCAGCTGCTCGTTGACCCGCTGCAGCTCGGCCGTGGTGCGCGCCAGCGACACCGCCTGCTGCCGGAGCGCCTCCTCGTGCCGCTTCTGCTCCGACACGTCGCGCGCGATCATGGTGAACACGCGCTCGCTCTCCAGCTCCAGGCACGAGAGCGACGCCTCCACGGGGAAGGTCTCGCCGCCGGCGCGCACGCCGGTGAGCGCGAGGCTCCGCGGCGGCTCGGGCGCCCCGCCGTCGCCGTCTCCGCCGCGCCCGGGCTGCTGGCGCGCGGCCTCCACGCACACGCGGTCCAGCTCGGCCCCGCGGAAGCTCTCCTCGAAGAGGTCGTCCAGCCGCCGCCCCAGCGCGTCGGCGGCCGGGATGCCGAACATCCGCTCGGCGGCCGCGTTGAAGAGGGTGATGCGCCGGTCGCCGTCGCAGGTGACGATGGCCTCCAGCGCCGAGTCCACGATCTCGGCCAGGCGCGCCTCGCTCTCCAGCAGCTCGGTGCGGTGCTGCAGCTCCAGCTCGCGCCGCTCGCCCTCGCGCAGCCGCCGCTCCTGCTCCTTGAGCTGCTCCGTCTTCAGGTACAGGTCCACGAAGACGGCCACCTTCGAGCGCAGGATGTCGGGGTTGAAGGGCTTGAACATGTAGTCCACCGCCCCCACCGAGTACCCCTGGTAGACGAACTCGTCCTCCTTGCTGATGGCGGTGAGGAAGATGATGGGGGTGAAGCGGCTCCGCTCGCGGCTCTTGATGGTCTCGGCCGTCTCGAACCCGTTCATCCCCGGCATCTGCACGTCCATCAGGATGCAGGCGAAGTCCTTCAGCAGCACCTGCCGCAGCGCCTCCTCGCCCGAGCCGGCGCGCACCAGCTCGTGCCCCATCGGCTCCAGGATCGCCTCCAGGGCCAGGAGGTTCTCCTGCCGGTCGTCGACCAGCAGGATCGAGGCGCGCCGCCCTTCGCCGCTCACCGGGGCACCGCCGGGCAGGGGGGCAGGCGGCGGCCGCGGATGGCGGCCAGGTGGCGCGGGATCTCCTCCAGCGCGAGCACGCACGCCTCGGGGACCGCCTTGAGCGCCGCCTGCGGCATCATCCTCACCTCGGCCGTGGCCGGGTCCTGCACCACGGCGTGGCCCCCGGCGTCGGCGATGCGCCTGAGGCCCCGCGCCCCGTCGGCGTTGGCGCCGGTCAGCACCACGCCGATGGTGTCGAGCCCGTAGGCGTCGGCGGCGGAGAGGAAGAGCACGTCGATGGAGGGGCGGCTGTAGCGCACGGGCTCGTCGGTGGAGAGCGCGAACCAGCCGCGCTCCTCCACCAGCAGGTGGTAGTCGGGCGGGGCCACGTAGACGCGCCCCGGGGCGATCTGCTCCTTGTCGCTCACCTCGCCCACCGGCAGCGCCGAGCACTCCTGCAGCAGGTCGCAGAGGAGCAGCGAGTCGCGGCTCCGGTGCTGCACGATGGCCACGGGGATGTCGAAGCCCTCCGGGAGGCCGGCCACCAGGGTGCGCAGCGCGAAGAGCCCCCCGGCCGAGACCCCGACCACGATCAACCGGTACCCGGGCGCCGGCGTCTCCACTAGCCGAGCCTCCGGTAGATCTTCTCCTTCAGGTTGAGCGGCTCGTAGCGGTCCTCGTAGCGGGTGAGGCGGAGCGTCTCCTTCCCCCCCAGGCAGAGGATGCCGAGCGGCACCAGAGAAGCGTAGAACAGGTCGTGCACGCGGTTCTGCAGGTCGCGGTCGAAGTAGATCATCACGTTGCGGCACAGGATCACGTGGAACTCGGCGAACGAGCCGTCGGTGACCAGGTTGTGCTGCGCGAACACCACGTTCCTGCGCAGGGAGGCGTTGAAGAGCGCCCCGTCGTACAGGGCCGTGTAGTACTCCGAGAAGCTGCGGGCTCCCCCGGCGCGCACGTAGTTCTGCGTGTACTCCTGCATCTTGTCCAGGGGGAAGATGCCGGCGCGGGCGCGCTGCAGCACCATCTCGTTGATGTCGGTGGCGTAGATGCGGGCGCGCTCGTAGAGCCCCTCCTCCTGCAGGAGGATCGCCATCGAGTACACCTCCTCGCCCGTCGAGCACCCGGCGTGCCAGATGCGGACGAACGGGTAGGTGCGCAGGATCGGCACCACCTGCTGCCGGAACGCCAGGTGGAAGCCCGGGTCCCGGAACATGGCGGTCACGTTGATGGAGAGGTCCAGCAGGAGCCTCTCCATGGCGTCGCGGTCGTGCAGCACCAGCTCCTGCAGCCCGCTCACCGTCTTCAGCCCCTCGGCGTGGATGCGCTTCCACAGGCGCCGCTTGAGCGAGGAGTACGCGTAGGAGCGGAAGTCGAAGCCGTAGTGGCGGTAGACCCCCTCCAGCAGCAGCTCCACCTCCACGCGCTCCAGGTCGCTCGGGTAGTCGGACGGCGTGTCGGGGAGCGAGGCCTCCGCGCGCGAGACCCGCGCGGGCGCCGCGCCCTCCCGGTCGTCGCGCCGGCGCCCCTGCGGGCGCTCCTCCTCGTCCGCCCGGGTCTCCTGCTCCTGCACGTCGCTCTCGCTCGTCATACCTCCGTCTCGGGCGGGCTTCCCCGCCCGTTCAGCCGCGGACCGGTCATCCGGGAGTACCCCGGTTGAAACCGGGGGCTACAACTGCGCCAGGTCCGCCTGCGCGGACTCCGGGGGGCGACCTCCCGCGCGTCCGGTCCGCATCCGCGCAAGGCCACCACGGGCGAGGCATGCCTCGCCCCTACGATTCGCCGCCTCCGCGCCAACCACTTTCGCACTTTCGCACTTTCGCACTTTCGCACTTTCGCACTTTCGCACTTCGCACTTTCGCACTTCACCGGTACAGCCACACCCGCATCAGCGACAGCAGCTGGTCGGTGTCCACGGGCTTGGTGATGTAGTCCGAGGCGCCGGACTGGATCGACTTCTCGCGGTCGCCCTTCATGGCCTTGGCGGTGAGCGAGATGATCGGGAGGTTCTCGAAGCCCGGCGTCTCGCGGATGGCCCGGGTGGTCTCGTAGCCGTCCATCTCGGGCATCATCACGTCCATCAGCACCAGGTCCACGTCGGGGTGCGCCTTGAGCAGCTCCAGCGCGTCCCTGCCGTTCTCGGCGAAGACCACGCTCATCCCCTGGCTCTCCAGCACGCTGGTCAGCGAGAAGATGTTGCGGACGTCGTCGTCCACGATCATCACCTTCTTCCCCGCGAACACGCCGTCGGCGTTGTGCAGCCGCTCCAGCATGCGCCGCTTCTGCTCGGGGAGCTTGGCCTCGACGCGGTGCAGGAACAGGGCCGTCTCGTCCAGGAGCCGCTCCGGGCTCTTCACGTCCTTCACGATGATGGTCTCGGCGAAGCGCCTCAGCTGCGTGTCCTCCTCGCGCGAGAGCTCCTTCCCCGTGTAGATGATGATCGGCAGGTCCTGGTACGCCTCGTTCCCCTTCACCTCCTCCAGCAGCCGGAAGCCGTCGGTGCCCTCCAGCCCCAGGTCCAGCACCATGCAGTCGAAGTGCCTGGCCGACAGCTCGCGGAGCGCCTCCTCGGCGCTGCCCACCGCGGTGATCTCCACGTCCTCGTCGCCCACCAGCTCGATGATGCTGCTCCGCTGCGTCTCGTCGTCCTCGACCACCAGCAGGCGCTTGACCCCGTCGGCCAGGAAGTTGGAGATGCGCTCGAACGCCGCGTCCAGAGCCTCCTTGCTCACCGGCTTCTCCAGGTAGCTCAGGGCCCCCTGGCGCAGCCCCCGCTGCCGCTTGGAGACGGCAGAGACGATGTGCACGGGGATGTGCCGCGTCTCGGGGCTGTGCTTCAGCCGGTCGAGCACCGTCCACCCGTCGATGCCGGGGAGGTCGATGTCGAGGGTGATGGCGTCGGGGTGGTACTCGCGCACCAGCTCGAGCGAGGTCTCGCCGTCCAGGCCCACCAGCGCCTTGAACCCCTTCTCGCGCGCCATGTCGAGGAGGATGCGCGCGAACGGCGCGTCGTTCTCCACGATCAGCACCACCCGGTCGCCCGGCTCGATCGAGGCGCGGTCGTCGTGGATCCCCACCGCCTCGGGGTCGCGCGGGCGCCGGCGGCGCTCCACCCGGGGCGGCGCCGTCTCGGCCGTGTCGGCGGCGGCCGCCGCCGGGCGCGGGCGGGCGGGCCGCGCGGCGCGGCGGGCGGGCGCCTGGGGCCCCGCCATCGGGGTGGGGAAGTCGCCGCCGCCGTCGTCGTCGTCATCGTCCGCGCCGCCGTCGCCCGGCCACTCGCGCGGGAGGAAGAGGGTGAAGGTGCTCCCCTCGCCCTCGGCGCTCTCGACGCGGATCTCGCCGCCCAGGAGCCGCGAGATCTCGCGCGAGATGGTGAGCCCGAGCCCCGTGCCGCCGTACTTGCGGCTGGTGGTGCCGTCGGCCTGCTGGAACGCCTCGAAGATGAGCCGCTGCTTGTCCTTGGGGATGCCGATCCCGGTGTCCTGCACCGCGAAGGCGATCACCGCGTCGGCCTCGTCGAGCGTGCGGTTCTGGAAGCGGCGGCTCTTGTCGGCCTTGCGCACCGTCATGGTCACGCCGCCCTCGTGCGTGAACTTGAACGCGTTGGAGAGGAGGTTCTTGAGCACCTGCTGCAGCCGCTGCCCGTCGGTCCACAGCGTCTCGGGGACGTCGGTCTCCACGTTCACCGTGAGCGCCAGGCCCTTCTGTTCGGCCACGGGGCGGAAGGTGCGCTCGACGTAGCTGGTGACGTCCTTCACGTACACGTCCGCCGGGTTGATCTCCATCTTCCCGGCCTCGACCTTGGAGACGTCGAGCACGTCGTTGATCAGGTTGAGCAGGTCGGTGCCGCTGGCCAGGATGGTGTTGGCGTACTCCACCTGCTTCTCGGTGAGGTTCTCCTCCTTGTTGTCGGCCAGCAGCTTGGCCAGGATGAGCAGCGAGTTGAGCGGGGTGCGCAGCTCGTGGCTCATGTTGGCCAGGAACTCGCTCTTGTACTTGGAGGACAGGGCCAGCTGCTGGGCCTTGTCCTCCAGCTCGCGCCGGGCGGCCTCGACCTCGGCGTTCTTCTGCTCGACCTTGCGGTTCTGCTCGGCCAGCAGGCTCGCCTTCTCCTCCAGCTCCTCGTTGACCTGCTGCAGCTCCTCCTGCTGGTCGCGGAGCGCCTCTTCGCTGGCCTTGAGGGTCCTGGCCTGCGCCTCGAGCTCGGCGTTGGTGCGGCGCAGCTCCTCCTGCTGGGTCTGCAGCTCCTTCGACTGGCTCTGCAGCTCCTGGGTGAGCTTCTGCGACTGCTGCAGTAGCTCCTCGGTGCGCATGTTGGCGGCGATCATGTTGATCACCACGCCCACGCTCTCGGCCAGCTGGTCCAGGAACACCTGGTGGATCTGCGAGAAGGGGAGGAAGGAGGCCAGCTCGATCACCGCCTTCACCTCGCCCTCGAAGAGCACCGGGAGCACCATGATGTTGCGCGGAGGCGCCTCGCCCAGCCCCGAGGAGATCACGATGTAGTCGTCGGGGACCCCGGTCAGCAGGATCGGCTTCTTCTCCAGCGCGCTCTGGCCCACCAGCCCCTCGCCCGGGCGGAAGCGGCTGGCGACGTGCTTCCGGTGCTTGTAGGCGTAGGAGGCGATCAGCTTGAGCTGCATCCCGCCCTCGTCCTCGCCCAGGAAGAAGGCGCCGTGGTGCGCGCCCACCAGCGGGGTGAGCTCCGACATGATCAGGCGCGAGATCGACTCCAGGTCCTTCTGCCCCTGCATCATGCGGCTGAACTTGGCCAGGTTGGTCTTCAGCCAGTCCTGCTCCTGGTTCCTCTCGGTGGTCTCCTTCAGGTTGGCGATCATCTGGTTGACGTTGCGCTTGAGCTCGTCGAGCTCGCCGCGCGCCTCCACCGTGATGATGCGCGTCAGGTCGCCCTCGGTCACCGCGGTGGCCACGTCCTTGATGGCGCGCACCTGCGCGGTGAGCGAGTTGGCCATGGCGTTCACGTTGTCGGTGAGCGCCCGCCACGTCCCCGCCGCGCCCGGCACCTCGGCCTGGCCGCCCAGCTTCCCCTCGGTGCCCACCTCCTTCGCCACGCGGGTCACCTCGTCGGCGAAGATGCGGAGGCTGTCCACCATGTCGTTGATGGTGTTCTTCAGCTCCAGGATCTCGCCCTTCACGTCCACCGTGATCTTCTGCGAGAGGTCGCCGTTGGCGACGGCCGTGGTCACCACGGCGATGTTGCGCACCTGGTTGGTCAGGTTGCTCGCCATGAAGTTCACGGAGTCGGTCAGGTCCTTCCACGTCCCGGCGACCCCCGGCACGTTCGCCTGACCTCCGAGGACGCCTTCCGTGCCCACCTCCCTCGCCACGCGGGTCACCTCGCTGGCGAAGGCCGAGAGCTGGTCCACCATCACGTTGATGGTGTTCTTCAGCTCCAGGATCTCGCCCTTCACGTCCACGGTGATCTTGCGCGTCAGGTCGCCGCGCGCCACGGCGGTCGTCACGTCGGCGATGTTGCGCACCTGGTTGGTCAGGTTGCTGGCCATGAAGTTCACGTTGTCCGTGAGGTCCTTCCACGTCCCCGCGACTCCCGGCACGTTGGCCTGCCCGCCCAGCCGCCCCTCGGTGCCCACCTCGCGCGCCACGCGGGTCACCTCGCTCGCGAAGGCCGAGAGCTGGTCCACCATGGTGTTGATGGTCTTCTTCAGCTCCAGCACCTCGCCCTTGGCGTCCACCGTGATCTTGCGGGTGAGGTCGCCGCGCGCCACGGCCGTGGTCACGTCGGCGATGTTGCGCACCTGGTTGGTGAGGTTGCTGGCCATGAAGTTCACGGAGTCCGTGAGGTCCTTCCACGTCCCGCTCACCCCCGGCACGTTCGCCTGCCCGCCCAGCACGCCTTCCGTCCCCACCTCCCTCGCGACGCGGGTCACCTCGGAGGCGAAGGCGGAGAGCTGGTCCACCATGGTGTTGATGGTGTTCTTCAGCTCCAGGATCTCGCCCTTCACGTCCACGGTGATCTTGCGCGTGAGGTCGCCGCGCGCCACCGCGGTGGTCACGTCGGCGATGTTGCGCACCTGGTTGGTGAGGTTCGACGCCATGAAGTTCACGGAGTCCGTGAGGTCCTTCCACGTCCCGCCCACGTTGGGCACCTCGGCCTGGCCGCCCAGCCTCCCCTCCGTGCCCACCTCCCGGGCGACTCGCGTCACCTCGTCGGCGAAGACGGAGAGGCGGTCGACCATGGAGTTGATCACCTCCTTGATCTGCAGGATCTCGCCCTGCGCCTCCACGGTGATCTTGCGCGTCAGGTCGCCGTCGGCGATGGCCGTCGCCACGGCGGACACGTCGCGCAGCTGCACGGTGAGGTTGCCGGCCAGCTGGTTCACGTTCTCGGTGAGGTCGCGCCACACGCCGGCCACGCCCTCCACCTTGGCCTGGCCGCCGAGCCTCCCCTCCGTGCCCACCTCGCGCGCCACGCGCGTCACCTCGCTGGCGAAGGCGCTGAGCTGGTCGACCATCGTGTTGATGGTGTTCTTCAGCTCCAGCATCTCGCCCTTCAACTCGACCGTGATCTTCTGCGAGAGGTCGCCGTTCGCCACGGCCGTCGTCACCTGGGCGATGTCGCGCACCTGCCCGGTGAGGTTCGACGCCATGAAGTTCACCGAGTCGGTGAGGTCCTTCCACGTCCCGGCCACCCCCGGCACCTCCGCCTGCCCGCCGAGCACGCCCTCCGTGCCCACCTCGCGCGCGACTCGGGTCACCTCGTCGGCGAAGACGGAGAGGCGGTCGACCATGGAGTTGATCACCTCCTTGATCTGGAGGATCTCGCCCTGCGCCTCCACGGTGATCTTGCGCGTCAGGTCGCCGTCGGCGATGGCCGTCGCCACGGCGGACACGTCGCGCAGCTGCACGGTGAGGTTGCCGGCCAGCTGGTTCACGTTCTCGGTGAGGTCGCGCCA
>DASVWD010000104.1 GCA_036389795.1 Longimicrobium sp. | reverse complement strand
GTCTCACACAGAGGGCACAGAGAACACAGAGGAACAGCGGAGAGATTGAAGTTCTCTCCGTGTCCTCCGTGTCCTCTGTGTGATGCCAATCTGTTTCTCGCGAACCAGAACAATGCTCGGAAACGTGGTATCACACGGAGTTAACGGAGTCAACGGAGAACAGACAAGGGGTTCCTCCGTTAACTCCGTTGACTCCGTGTGAGGCCTTTCCGGATCTACGTCATGAGCTAGGCTCGGCGGTCTCGCGGTGGCGGTGGTAGTGGCGCCTGGCCTTGGCGCGGTTGCCGCAGTCGGCCATGGTGCACCAGCGGCGGCTGCGGTTGCGGCTGGTGTCCAGGTACAGCCAGTCGCACCGCTCGCCCGCGCACCCGCCCACGCGCGCCAGGTCTTCGGAGACCAGCAGCTCGGCGGCGTCGCGCACCACGGGCCACAGCACCCGGTCCAGCCCGCCGTCGTCCCACCCCCAGGCAAAGCCCTCCCCCTCCGGCCGCACCCGCAGGTGTACGAGCGCGGCGGAGAGCTCGCGGTTCACCACCGCCAGGTCGTCCGCCGACATCTCCCTGGCGTCGTCGGACGACGAGAGCACGCGGAACAGCGCCTCGCGGAACTCGATGGCGCGCGCGAACACCTCCGCCGCTCGCGCCGGCTCCCCGCCCGCGCGGTTGAAGAGCTTCTCCGCCGCCGCCTCGTCCAGCACCCCCGCGCGCAGGACCCACCACACCAGGTCGGCGTAGTCGTGCAGCCAGTCGCCCTCCGGCTCGGGCGCGTGCTGGCTGATGGTGTTGGTGAAGTCCAGGCACAACCGCCCGCCCGCCAGGGTCCTGGCCGCGAACGGGTTCTCTCCGATGCTCATCTCACGCCCTCCCGGGTCTCCGTATCAACCACCAATATCGCACTTGACTGGTTAGGTGTCCAGCATTATCTTCTCACCTAACCTCCAAAATAGGTTTTGGAGGTTGAAACCCGAGGGGAGGGGAGGACGACCATGCATCCGGACGAAGCCGTTTCCATCGCCATCCAGGACCTGCGCTCGCACCTGGCGCCGGCCCGTCCCGCGCCGCGCTTCACCCTGTTGACGCGGAGCCTCTGGCGGCGGTATCTCGCGGGGTGGACGTGGTACGTGCAGGACGGCCGTGCGCCGCAGTTCGACGACAGCCCCGAGACCGGGCACCTGGGGCGGTTCAGCCTGCTTCCGACCGGCCCGGCGCGCGCCCGGCCCGTGGCCGCGATTCCGGCCGATGGCGCGAGACTCGCCGCGGCGTGCTGCGGGGGAGAGGGGAGGGTGAGGGCGTGACGAATCCCGTCGACTGGAGCCTGCGGACCAAGCGGCTGGCGGCGTACGCGGCCACCTGGCTGATCTGGGGCTCCACGTACCTGGCGATCCGCTTCGGGGTGGAGACGATCCCGCCGTTCCTGATGGCGGGCGTCCGCTCCGTGGCCGCGGGGGCGATCCTCTGCGCCTGGGCGCTGCTGCGCGGCGACGAGCGGCCGAGCGCGGCGCAGTGGCGGGCGGCGGCCGTGGCGGGCGCGCTCTTCTTCCTGGTGGGCCACGGCGGCCTGTTCTGGGCCGAGCAGCGGGTGCCGTCGGGTCCGTCGGCGCTCTTCGTGGCCACGGAGCACCTGTGGATCGTGCTGCTGGCGTGGGCGCTCCCGGGCGGCCGGCACCCGTCGCCGCGGGCGTGGGCGGGGATCGCGCTGGGCCTGGGCGGCGTGGCGCTGCTCACGCTCGGCGGGCCGGGGTCGGGGACGGTGGACCCGCTGGGCGCGGCGGTGATCCTGCTCTGCGCGCTGGCGTGGGCGGTGGGGCTCACCTGGTTCCGCGGCGCGCGCCGGCCGGAGTCCGACGCGTTCGCGGCGGGGACGCCGCTGGTGGCCGGCGGCGCGATGCTGATGGTCGCGTCGGTCCTCTTCGGCGAGCCCGGCCGCGTGGAGGCGGCGGACCTGACACCGCTGGCGCTGGGGTCGCTCGCGTACCTGATCGCCTTCGGCTCGGTGGTGGCGTTCACGGCGCTCACCTGGCTCACGCGCAAGGAGGGCCCGAGCCGCTCGGCCAGCTACACCTACGTGAACCCGCTGGTGGCCGTGGCGCTGGGCGCCGCCTTCGCGAACGAGCGGCTCACCCCGCGCGTGCTGCTGGCGGGCGTGACCATCGTGCTGGCGGTGGTGCTGATCATCTCCGGGAGCGCCGCACAGGAGGACCCGGCGGAGCGGGCGCGGGTGGCCCGCCGCGTGAGGTCGAACCCGTCCGCGGCGGCGCGGCTGCGCGAGGGGGAAGCATGATCGCGCGGCTGTGGCAGGGGGCCACGCGAGCGGAGGATTCCGAGCGCTACACGGCGTACCTGGAGGAGACGGGGGTGAAGGAGTGCCGCGCCACGCCGGGGAACCGGGGTGTGCTGGTGCTGCGGCGGGTGGACGGTGGGCGGGCGGAGTTTCTCTTCGCCTCGTTCTGGGACTCGCCGGAGGCGGTGCGCGCCTTCGCGGGCGACGACGTGGAGCGCGCCGTCTACTACCCCGAGGACCGGCGCTACCTGCTGGAGCTGGACCCGCACGTGCGGCACTGGGAGGTGGCGTCGGGCGCGGTGGGCGAGGTGCTGGCGGGCGCGGGATTCGGCGTGGCGGTCCACGAGACGAGCGAACAGGGAGGCGGCGATGCGGAACCTGGCGCCTGACATCTTCCGGCAGCGCCTGCTGGTCGAGGGCTACTACACGGGCGAGATGCCGCGGGAGCGGGTGAGCGGGTTCCTGACCGGCATCGCCGCGCACCTGGAGCTGCGCACCTACGCTGACCCGATCGTCTTCTCCCCCGCCAGCGGGATGGGGAGGGCGGAGAACGCGGGCTTCGACGCCTTCGTGCCGCTGATCGACTCCGGGATCTCGGCGTACGTGTGGACGCAGGCGCGGTTCTTCTCGGTGCTGCTCTACACCTGCAAGGGCTTCGACGAGACGGAGGCGGTCGAGTTCACGCGGCGCTGGTTCGGAGCGGAGGGGGAGGTGGCGAGCCAGGCGGTGTAGGGCCCTCTCCCCCGCGCGGCCCGGTCGTTCGTTCCTCACGACCAGAGCCGCGCTCCCCTCTCCCAGACTGCGGGAGAGGGGAAAACACCTCGGCGCTGCGCGCGACGAAACCCTGCGTGAGGGATGCGCGCCCGGAGGGCCGGGACCGGGCGTGCCGGGGGTTTGGCACGACCGGGCCCGGCGCCGTTGGGCACAGTCGTACCGTGCCCTACGGCGCGCGCAGCCCGGCCCGGAGCGCAGCGGAGGGACACGCCCGAGCCAGCGGTCGCCGTTTCGGATCTTCCGCAGGAACAGTTTTCCGGGGACCGGAAAAGATGAGGCGGGCGGGGAGCACTCCCGGACAGGGGCGCTCTCCGCTAAATTATTTCGGGCCATCGGGTTGACGGTTGCGGACGCACCGGGAACGCTTGTTGCCGTCGGGAGCGGCACACCCTGACAACCGAGGCGTCGGAGCCGGCGGAGCGCGGAAACGCGTTCCGCCGGGGCGGGATGGTCCTGCCGTCCGGCTTCGTCCGACCCGGACCGCCCCCACGGCCGGGAGCCCGGCCCGGGGTGCACCCGCATCCGCCGTGGGGAGAACCCGGAGATCGGCCGAAAAGGTTGACACTCCCCCCGAGCGGGCTTATCATGGCCCGCTCGCACCACTTACATCGACCGGCGCCGCAGTCCCGAATCGCCCGTCGGCTCCCAGAGAGAAACAGGGTAATGCCCAGGTCTCGCTGGACGCTCATGCTCGTCCCGCACGACAACGAGCGTGTGCGTTCGTTCCAGGTCTCCGCGAAGGACGTGCGGACCATCGTCTCGGCCGTGCTGCTGGTGGCGTTCCTCCTCGGCACCTTCACCGTGGCGTTCTTCGTCAAGCAGAGCCAGCACGTGCGCGCGGCCTCGCTGCTCCGCGAGAACGAGCTGCTGGCGGCCGAGGTGGACCAGATGCGCGGCGACATGCAGCGCCTCAACGCCTCCATCCAGGCGCTGGCCAGGAAGGACGAGCAGTACCGGGTGATGTCGGGGCTGCCGGCCGCCAGCGAGGCGGCCGCCGCCAGCGCCGAGCGCGGCGTGGCCGAGCAGGCGCTGGCGCACCTGAACCCCGAGGTGGCCGGCAAGGTGTCGCGCGCGTCCACCGACCTGGAAAGCCTCACCCGGCGCGCCCGGCTGCTGCGCTCCAGCATGGACCAGGCGCTCGGCGCCCTGCAGCGCAACCGCGACCGCCTGGCCTCGACCCCCACCATCGCCCCCGCCAACGGGCACCTCTCCTCGCTCTTCAGCGGCAGCCGCTACCACCCCGTGCTCCGCATCTCGCGCCCCCACAAGGGGATCGACATCGCCGCGCGCACGGGCGAGCCGATCCTGGCGGCGGCGCGCGGGCGGGTGATCTTCGCGGGGAACCGGGGGAACGGCTACGGCAACATGGTGGAGATCGACCACGGCTTCGGGTACGTGACGCGCTACGCCCACGCCTCGCGCCTGATGGTGCGCACCGGGCAGGAGGTCAAGCGCGGCGACCTGATCGCGGCGGTGGGCGCCACCGGGCTCACCAGCGGGCCGCACCTGCACTACGAGGTGGAGGTGGAGGGGCGCCAGGTGGACCCGCTCAACTTCATCGTGGCCGACGCCATCCCCGACTGAGCGAACCGTCCCTTCAGCGTGCGGGACTTGCGAGGAGCGCCTCCGGGCGCTCCTTTTCGCATCCCTATGCTTGCTCTCGCCTTTCTGTTGAGCGCCGCGGCGGCCGCCGCCGACACCGCCCTGCCGCGCGCCGCCCCGCCGGGCGCGCAGGCCGCGCCCGCCGTGACCGTGCACCACCAGCCGGCGCTGCCGGTGGTGGCGCTCCGGCTCTCGGTGCTGGCCCCGGACCCGCCCGGGTACGCGGGGGCGGGGCACTTCATCCAGCACCTGCACCTGCCGCGGCTGGAGGAGCAGGCGGCGCGGGTGGGCGCGCGGGTGCAGGCGATCCGCGGCACGGACGCCGTCGTCTACTCGGTGGTGGGACCCGCCTCGGAGCTGCCGTACCTGGCGGGGCTCCTGCAGGCGGCGCTGCGCCCCCCCGCCCCGTCTTCCGCCGAGCTGCTGGCCGCGCAGCGCGCCCTGGCCGAGGAGCGCGCGGCGGGGCGCGAGACGGCGCCGGCGTACGTGCGGGCGGCGCTCCGCGCCCGCGTCTTCCCGGCGGACCTCCCCCCCGCGGGGACCGACGCCGCGGCGTCGCGGCTGGAGGGCACGCGCCTGCGCGACGTGTGGGGGACGATGTACCGCCCCGGGCGCGTCTCGGTGGTGGCGGTGGGCGACGTGGAGCTGGAGGCGGTGCGGCGCGCCTTCCGCGATCTCCCCGGGGCGCCGGCGGAGGGGCTCGGCGACGAGGCGGCCGACACGGTCCCGGCGCTGGAGGCCGACACGCCGCAGGCCACGCGCGGGTGGATCGGGACGGCCTGGTCCGCGCCCGAAGCCGACCCGGCCGCCATGTCGGTGGCCGCGCGGCTGCTGCAGGGCGCGCTCAGGCGGCGGATGCCGCGCTCGGCGGTGGAGGTGGAGCACTGGTGGACGCACCAGGGGCAGGCGCTGGCGCTCGTCGTGGCCACCCCCGACTCGCTGGTTCCCGCCGCCCGCCGCACCGTCTCGGGGGCGCTGGAGACGCTGCGGCAGGGGCTGGGCGCGCGGGCGGTGCGCGACGCGGCCAACGGGGTGCGGCGCGACCTCCTCTTCTTCTCCCGCACCCCCGAGCGCATGGCGGAGCTGATCGGCGAGTTCACCGACCGCGAGGGCGACCCCGAGGCGGCGCAGCGCTTCTACGCCGCGCTGGAGGCGGTGACGGAAGACGACGTGCGCCGGTTGCTGGACCTGCTGGCGGCGCAGGAGCCGGCCACGGTGTACGTCCCCGCGCAGCGCATCCCCGAAGCCAACCGGCGGCGATGAAGACGCGCCTCCTCTCCGCCGCCCTGGCGCCCGTCCTCGCCTCCCTCCTGGCCGGGGGACGCGCGGGCGCGCAGGAGCGCATCTTCGTGCGCGCGGAGCCGGGGACTCCCGTGGTCGCGGTCGAGGTGCTGGTGGCCGCGGGGCCGGCGGACGAGCCGGCGGGGCAGGCGGGGATCACCTGGCTGGCGGCGCGCGCGGTGGTCGAGCCGGCGCGCGCCCTCTTCGACTCGCTGGGGGTGCGCCTGCAGGTGGACCAGCACAAGGACGCGGTGGCCTTCACGCTCACCGCGGCGCCCGACGTGTGGGCCGAGGCCTCGCGGAGGCTGCTGGTGGCGCTCTTCCGCGACGCGGTGGACAGCGTGGCCACCGCGCGGGTGCGGCGGACGCTGGTGAGCGAGCTGCAGGCGCGCCAGACCAGCCCCGCCGACGCGCTGGCCCGCGAGCTGGAGCGCGCGGTGTACGGCCGCGAGCACCCCTGGGGGCGCCCCTCGGTGGGGACGGCGCGGAGCGTTGGGGCGCTGGGCGTGCGGGCGGTGGACCCGTTCGTGAGGGCCACCTTCACCCCCGAGCGCTCGGTGGTGGCCGTGGTGGGCCCGGTGGAGCAGGAGGAGGTGGCCGCGGAGCTGGGTCCGCACATGCCCGAGGGCCCGCTGCGGGTGGAGGCGCCCGAGCCGCCGCGGCCGGCCACCGACCTGGTGCAGGTCGACTACAACTCGATCACCACCTGGGTGTCGGCGAGCTGGCGCTTCGGCGCCGGGGCCGACGTGGAGGCGCTCACCATGCTCTCGCACCTGGCGCTGCAGCAGGTCTCCTTCGGCCCCAGCCGGCGCTCGGTGTACAACAGCCGCGCCGAGGTGGTGCGCTACCCCGGCGGCGGCGAGCTGCGGCTGCACGTGGTGGTCCCCCCGCGCGAGGCGGCGCAGTGGGCGGGGCGGTTGCGCGAGGCGGTGCAGGCGTATGCGCGCGAGCCGCTCTCCGGCCCGCTCTTCACCGAGCGGCTGCGGCGCTACCGGGGCGAGCGGATGCTGGAGCTGGACTCGCCCGAGGCGCGGGCGGCGGCCATGGCGCGCGCGGCGCTCCTGGGCGACCGCTCCGCCACGCTGGCCGACTTCCAGGGGCTCTCGGCCGAGCGGCTGCACCAGGCGGCGCGCTCGCTCGACGCGCCGGTGGTGGTGTTCCTGGGACCTCCGGGCGAGCAGGGGATGTAGAAGCACGGCCGGCCGCGATTCCCCTCGGGCGGCGGAGTCTACCCGATCGACCAGAAACGACGGAGGTGGCGCGTGGCGGGCTGGCGGGTGCTGCTGTTCATGCTGCAGGTGCTGCAGATCCTGATCCTGGTGCGCGTGGTGCTCTCGTGGGTGGCGCCCCATTCGCGCAACCCGTTCGTGGAGTTCGTGCGCCAGGTGACCGACCCGATCCTGCGGCCGATCCAGTCGATCCTCCCCTCCACCGGCCCGTTCGACTTCTCGGCCCTGGTGGCGCTCCTCATCATCTGGTTCCTCCAGAACCTGATCGCCGGGGCGATGTACTGAGCCGCCGGGCAGGATCTCCTCGGAATCAAAAGATCCAGAAGCCTCACGCAGAGTCAGCAGAGGAAGCAGAGAACTCATCGCATGGCATGGGTTTTCTCTGCTACCTCTGCTTCCTCTGCGTGAGGCCAGGCTGTTCATCGATGGCTCGCCGATGGCCGGATTCATGCGCGGCGGGCGGGTGATCCGGTTTCGGGAGATGGGAGATGGTGACGATCGACCTGTTCGCGGACATCGCCTGTCCGTGGTGCTACATCGGCGAGCGGCGGCTCAGGCGCGTGCTGGACGAGCGCGGGCTCGAGGCGCGGGTGCGCTGGCGGCCGTTCGAGCTGCAGAGGAACCTCCCGCCCGGCGGCATCCGCTGGGAGGAGCTGGTGGAGCGCAAGTTCGGCGGGTGGGAGCGCGCCCGCGCGATGTTCGCCCACGTGCAGCGCGCGGGCGACGAGGAAGGGATCCGCTTCGACTTCGAGCGCGTGGCCTCGGCCCCCAACACCCGCGACGCCCACCGGCTGATGCTGCTGGCCGGGGAGCACGGGAAGACCTGGGAGATGGCCGAGGCGCTCTTCTCCGCCTACTTCACGCAGGGCCGCGACGTCGGCGACCGCCAGGTGCTGGCGGAGCTGGCGGCGTCCGTGGGGCTCGACGCGGAGCGCGTGCGCCAGGTGCTGGAGGGCGGCGACTACATCGCCGAGGTGCAGGCGAGCCTGGAGGTGGCGGACCGCAGCGGGATCGGCGGGGTGCCGCTCTTCGTCTTCGACGGCCGCTTCGGCGTCTCCGGCGCCCAGCCCGCCGAGGTCCTCCACGCCGCGCTCGACCGGGCGGAGGGGAAAGCAGCGTAAAGGCCTCACACGGAGGAAACGGAGTCAACGGAGGAACGGCAAGCAGGTCCTCCGTTGACTCCGTTCACTCCGTGTGAGGCATCGCGGTTTTCAGAGGCCGCCGGCGCTGCCGGCGGCCCGCTTCATTTGTTTCCCAAAATGGGGAACCGCCCGGGCGCATCGGCATATCAATCTATCTTGTTGTCACGAATACATTTAGGAGAAGCTTACAATGCTGGATAGACAGTGGCGGACGGTGCTCGGGTGGGGCTCGCTGCTCGTGGCGCTGGCGGGGTGCGCGGACCTGCCGACCGTGGCCGGGCCGGCGCCGGAGCCGGTCACCCCCGCGCTGCTGGACGCCGTCCGCGCCTCGGCCCGCCCGCTCACCGGCGCCGCGGCCGACTACGACCCGCTGCTGGCGCTCGCCGGCGGCGCGCGCTTCGTGCTGCTGGGCGAGTCCACGCACGGCACGCACGAGTTCTACGCCGAGCGCGCCCGCATCAGCCGCCGGCTCTTCGACGAGGGCGCGTTCACGGCCCTTGCCATCGAGGGCGACTTCCACTCCGCCGACCGCGTCCACCGCTACGTGCTGGGCGAGAGCGCCGACGCGAGGGCCGAGCAGGCGCTCTCCGGCTTCGACCGCTTCCCGCTCTGGATGTGGCGCAACGCCGAGTTCCGCGACTTCGTGGAGCACATCCGGGAGCGCAACGCCTCCGCCGCGCCGGAGCGGCGGGTGGGCGTCTACGGGCTGGACCTGCAGGCGCCGTTCGCCTCGCTGCAGCCCGTGCTGGCGTACCTGGACCGGGTGGACCCCGCGGCGGCCGGGCGCGCCCGCTCCCGCTACCGCTGCTTCGATGCGTACGCCGACGAGGTGGTCTACGCGCGCGCCGGCTTCACCTCGCTCGCCGAGTCGTGCGCCGACGAGGCCGCGGCGGTGCGCGACGAGCTGGAGGCGCGCTACGCGGCCGCCTCCGCCGCGAGCCCGGCGGCGCTGGACTCGCTCTTCTCGGCGGCGCAGCACGCGCGCGTGGTGGCCAGCGGCGAGGCGTACTACCGCGCGCAGGGCGGCACGGCGTACACGACGTGGAACATCCGCGACCGGCACATGGCCGAGACGCTGGACCGGATCGCCGCGCACCTGGCGCGCCTGGGCCGCCCGGCGAAGGTGGTGGTGTGGGCGCACAACACGCACGTGGGCGACGACCGCGCCACCGAGATGGGGAGCCAGGGCGAGGTGAACCTGGGCCGCCTGGTGCGCGAGGCGCATCCCGGCCAGTCGGTGCTGGTGGGCTTCACCACCTACGCGGGCACCGTGACCGCCGCGCACGGGTGGGGCGGCTCCGGCGAGCCGCGCACCCTCAACCCCGAGCTCCCCGGGAGCTTCGGCGACGTCTTCCACCAGGCGCTCGGGGGCAGCTCGCTGGTGCTCCTGCGCGGCACCCCGGCGGCCGACCCCCTCTCCGCCGAGCGCCTGGAGCGCGCCGTCGGAGTGGTCTACGCCCCCGCGAGCGAGCGAGCCTCGCACTACTTCCGCGCCAGCCTGGCCCGGCAGTTCGACGCGGTGATCCACGCGGAGGCCAGCCGCGCGGTGTCGCCGCTGGGCGACGGCTGATCCCGGGTGGAGAAGGATCGTTCGGGGCGCCGGCCCTGGAAATCTCACACGGAGGAACAGAGAAACGGAGGGCTTCTCTGTTCCTCTGTTTCTCCGTGTGATCCCAATCCGTTCGGGACCAGGACGAGGCCCGGCAGCGTGGTGTGACGAAGCGCCGCGAGCCGCCCCGGCTTGCGGCGCCCTCGCGTCTCCCCTAATTGTTCCCCAACCGAGATCCACGCGAACCGCTCGCGTCCCCACCCTCCCCACGGAGGTCCCGCCCGTGCTTCACCCCTGCCCGCCGGCCGTTCCCCGCCACGCGACCGTCCGCCGGAGGCGCGCGTGATCCGGCCCGTGGTCGGCGCGAACGTGCCGCGCAAGGACGGGCTCCCCAAGGTCACGGGCGCGGCGCGCTACGTCGACGACGTGGCGTTCCCGGGGATGCTCTACGGGCGCACCGTCCGCTCCACCGTCCCGCGTGGCCGCATCCGCGACATCCGGCTCGGCTTCGACACTACGGGGTTCACCGTCGTCGACTGGCGCGACGTGCCGGGGCGGAACGCGGTGGCGCTCATCGAGTGGGACCAGCCGTACCTGGCCGAGCGCGAGGTGAGCCACCTGGCCGAGCCCGTTCTGCTGCTGGCCCACGAGGACCGCGAGGCGCTCCTGGCCGCCCGGGTCGAGATCGACTACGACCCCCTCCCGCCGCTCCTGGACCCCGAGGCGTCGGAGCACGTCTTCAAGGAGATCCGCATCCGCAAGGGCGACGTGGAGCGGGCGCTCGCCGGGGCCGACCTGGTGGTGGAGGGCACCTACCGCACCGGCGCGCAGGAGCACGTCTACATCGAGACCAACGGGGTGATCGCCTTCCCGGAGAACGGCGGCATCACCGTCTACGGCTCCATGCAGTGCCCGTTCTACGTGCACAAGGCGCTCAAGCACCTGCTGGACCTCCCCGACGAGCGCGTGCGCGTGGTGCAGACCGAGACGGGCGGCGGCTTCGGCGGCAAGGAGGAGTACCCGTCGGTGATCGCGGGGCACGCGGCGCTGCTGGCGCTCAAGTCCGGGCGGCCGGTGAAGATCGTGTACGACCGCGTGGAGGACATGGTCGCCACCACCAAGCGCCACCCGTCCATCGTCCGCCACCGCACCGGGGTCGCGCGCGACGGGCGGCTGGTGGCGATGGACGTCGACGTGCTGATGGACGGCGGCGCGTACTGCACCCTCTCGCCCGTGGTGCTCTCGCGCGGGTGCATCCACGCGGCGGGGCCGTACCGCTGCGACCACGTGCGCATCCAGGGCCGCGCGGTGCGGACGCACTCGCCGCCCAACGGCGCCTTCCGCGGCTTCGGCGCGCCGCAGACGCAGTTCGCGGCCGAGGTGCACATGGAGCGCATCGCCGAGGCGCTGGGGATGGACCCCGTGCGCCTGCGCGAGCTGAACGCGCTGCGCCCGGGCGACACCACGGCCACGGGCCAGCACATGGGCGACGACTGCTCGGCGCTCGAGGTGCTGGACGAGGCGGTGCGGCGCTCCGGATTCCACCGCAAGCGCGCGGAGTACGCGGGGACGGGGCGCGGGATCGGCCTCTCGCTCTTCTTCCACGGCTCGGGGTTCACCGGGAGCGGCGAGGTGCACCTGGCGTCCAAGGCGGCGCTGGAGACCACGGAACGCGGGGTGCGCATCCTGGTGGCCAGCACCGAGATCGGGCAGGGCACGCGCACCATGCACTCGCAGATCGTGGCCGACGCGCTGGGCGTCGCCTTCGACGAGGTGGAGCACGCCGTCCCCGACACGGCGGCGGTGCCCGACAGCGGCCCCACGGTGGCGTCGCGCACCTGCATGGTGGTGGGCGGCATCCTGCAGCGCTGCGCCGAGGAGCTGCGCGGGCGGATCGGGGAGCTGCACCCGGGCGAGCACTTCCGCCGCTTCGGCCGCACCGTCGTCACCCGCGAGTACGAGAAGCCGCACGACGTCACCTGGGACGACACCGAGTACACCGGCGACGCCTACGCCACCTACGGCTGGGGGTGCGACGTGGTGGAGGTGGCGCTGGACCCGGACACGTACGAGGTGCGGCCCGTCCGCGTCGTCACCGCGCAGGACATCGGCCGGGCGATCCACCCGGTGCTGGTGGCGGGGCAGATCGAGGGGGGGACGGCGCAGGGGATCGGCTGGGCGCTCAACGAGCGGGTGGTCACGCGCGACGGGGCGATGCTGAACTCGACGCTCACCAACTACACCATCCCCACCACGCTCGACACCCCGCCGATGGAGGTGGCGATCGTGGAGAACCCGTCGCGCTACGGGCCGTTCGGCGCCAAGGGCGTGGGCGAGATGCCGATCGACGGACCGGCGGCCGCGGTGGTGAACGCCATCCGCCACCTGGGCCTGGACGTGCGCGAGATCCCCGCCGTCCCCGAGGTGGTGATGCACGCGCCGCCGATCGAAGAAGGGGCGGGGGAGGCGGTCGCGGCGTGAGTCGCCGGGCGGCTGAAGCCGCGGCAACAACTGCAGAAAGCCTCGCAAACCGCGCGAGGCTTCAACTGCCCTGGAACGAGGTGCGGAGACATATCTCGTCTCCACACGGGTGTCATTCTGAGGGAGCGTCCGCACCGGAAAACGCGTTCGCACAAGAGGTTGGACGCGACCGAAGAATCCAGCCCGCGTGCCGGGTGGCCAGGGAAAGTGCGCGGAGCCAGCCACGCGTGGGGGTGAGTAGATCCTTCGGTCGCCGCCGGGCATCGGCGCGGGAGATAGTGCAGCGCAGCGGCTCCCTGAATAGAAACTACCTGGCTCGTGCGCTGTGACGGGCTTCGGTGCTCGCCGCGGGTAGCCCCCCTCCCCGGCCCTCCCCCCGCTGCGCGGTGGGAGGGAGAACTACAACCCCGTTTCATCCTCCGTGGTCGCGCG
>DASVWD010000103.1 GCA_036389795.1 Longimicrobium sp. | reverse complement strand
TGGTTCCAAACAGATTGGAATCACACAGAGGACACAGAGAACACAGAGGGAACTGAAGACGCGATTGAAGTTCTCTGTGTCCTCTGTGTCCTCCGTGAGAGGCTTTTCAGAAGCTGTACCTGAACGATGCTCTGCAAGGTGTATCAGTCCGACACCGCCCGGCGCGCGGCGGCGAAGACGGCGTTCAGCATCGGCTCGGTCAGGCGGCCGGTGAAGGTGTTCTGCTGGCTGGGGTGGTAGGAGCCGATGAGCGTGTACGGGCCCACCCGCGCCTGTGCCCCGTGCCCGAACTTCGGCAGCGGCACGGGCGGGGGGTGGCCCGCCTCGCGCAGCAGCCGCAGCGCGCCGTCCCAGGCGAACTTCCCCAGGCAGACGATCGCCCGCAGCTCCGGCAGCGCCTCCAGCTCGCGCCGGGCGAAGGGGAAGCAGGCGTCGCGCTCGTCGGGGAGCGGCTTGTTGTCGGGCGGCGCGCACTTGACCGCCGCGGTGATCCACGCGCCGGTGACGGCGAGCCCGTCGCCCACGTGGCTCGAGGTGGGCTGGTTGGCGAAGCCGGCGCGGTGGAGCGCCGCGTACAGCCAGTCGCCGCTCCGGTCGCCGGTGAAGACGCGCCCGGTGCGGTTCCCCCCGTGCGCCGCCGGGGCGAGCCCCAGCACCAGCAGCCGGGCGGCGGGGTCGCCGAAGCCGGGGATCGGGCGCGCCCAGTACTCCTGGTCGCGGTAGGCGCGGCGCTTCTCGCGGCCCACCCGCTCCCGCCACTCCACCAGCCGCGGGCAGCGCCGGCAGGCGACCACTTCGCTCTCGATGACCTTCAGCGACATCCCTCTTCCTCCAAACGGCGCCGCACCCGCCGGGGCTTCCGGCGGGTGCGGGCGATCGTCCATCGTCTCGTGAGACCCGCGGAACCTCAACCCTCGGACGGGTCCCGGCCCGGGCGCACCGGCGACGGGCGCGAGTCGCTGGGCGGGTCCGCGCGCGGCGGATCGCTGCGCGGCGGCGGGTCGTTGCGCGGGGGCGGATCGTTGCGCACGGGCTCGGCGCGGGGCGGCGGCTCGTGGCGCACCGGCTCGGAGCGCGGCGGCGGATCGTTCCTCGGCTCCACCCGGCGCGGCTCCTCGCGCGGCTGGGAGCGCGGCGCCTCGCGGGGCTCCTCGCGCGCCCGCTGCGGCGGCTCCATCCGGCGCGGCTCCTCGCTCACCTTCGGCGGGTCGCGCCGGGGCTCGGCGGTGCGGGGCTCCTCGGCGCGGGGCTCCTCGCGCTGGGGCTCCAGGCGCGGCGGGAGCCGGCGGGGCTGCACGGCGCGGGGCTCGTCGCCGCCCTCGGGGCGCAGGCGCGTGCCCTCGCCGCCCGCGGCGTCCCCGGGCGTCCCGGGGCGGCGGCCCGGCCCGCCGATCCGGTCGGTGCCTCCCGCGTCGCCGGTGCCGCCGGTGGTGGGCGGCAGCGGGCGGCGGCGGCCGGGCTTGGTCACCGCGCTGTCGCGGCCGTCGGGATCGGTGGGGCGCAGCGGCGGCACCACGTTGCCGGCGGCGCGGTCGCGGCAGGCGTAGTGGATCAGCTCCCAGGGCACGATCTGGATGCTGCCGTCGGGGCAGCGGACGCGCGCGTAGCGGTCACGATAGTCCCCGTACGCGTACCGGTCGTAGAAGCGGTCGGGGTAGATCGCCAGCAGGTCGGTGGTCCAGTCGTCGTCCGGCTGCGGCGGGACGATGGCGTAGACCAGGTCGTTCATCACCCGGTTGTGGTCGAGCGCCGAGTAGGCGTTCAGCCCCAGGACGCTGCGCAGCGCCCCCGGCGAGTGCTGGAAGCGCGAGACGCGCAGGGGGCGCCGCGAGGCCACCAGGAAGTAGTAGCGGGGCTCGCCGCCGCCCAGGTAGCGCCCCCGCGAGCTGGTCTGGTACCAGTCGTAGTAGCGCGGCGGGGATACGTTGAGGTAGCTGAACCCCGAGGGGAGGAAGCTGCGCTCGCGCGAGTACGACGGGTACATCAGCCCCACGCCCCGCCCGGGGACGATCTCGAAGATCGCCACGTAGGCGGGTCGGTTGAGCCTGACGCCCAGGCTCGAGCCGTTCTGCGTCAGCCGGGCGGCCAGGGGGAGGCCGGCGTAGTCGTCCCAGCGGTCCCGCTCGTAGCGGCCTCCGCCGGGGTAGCCGCGGCCGTAGTACGGGCCCACGCACGCCGTGAGCGCCAGCGGCAGCAGGAGGGCGGCGATTCGTCTCATGGTCGGAGCCTGCGGAAATGGGAGAGAGCGCGGTCTGGCCGAAGGCGGGCGAACGGCAATCCGCGCACCCCTGTAACGTAATATGGAAGTAGTTTGGTGACAATCATTTGCGCCGTTCGCCCGTCGGCCCGCCGGAGGGCGGACGTTCACCGGCGCGGACAAGCGCGTCCCACGGCGGGGACACGCGCGGACGTCCCGTCATCTGCCCGACGGGAGGAGGGCGGTTCCCCCGGTTGAAACCGGGGGCTGCAAGAGCGCAAAGTCCGCCTGCGCAGACTCCACCAGAAGATCCGCGCGGCCGGCCGATCCCGTCGCCAGCGTCTGCGTTCGCGCGAATCCGCGGAAGAAAAGGCGGGTGGCTGGACTCGTCCGCCCCGCTACGCCGCCGCCGTCCGGGGGCCATCGCCCTCCAGCTCGCGCTGGAGGGCGGCGCGGGCCTCGGCGATCATGGCGCGCACCTTCTCGCGCAGCGCCGGGACGTCGTCCAGCGTGAGGCCGCGCGTCTCTACCGGCGGGAGGACGCGGGCCACGGCGCGGGCGCGGTTCACCAGCCACGACCCCTTGGCGATGGCGTCGCGGGTGCCGGCCACCACGATCGGGAGCACCGGGCACCCCGTCTCCACCGCCAGGCGGAAGGCGCCGTCGTGGAAGTGCTGCAGCTCGCCCGTGGCCGAGCGCGTCCCCTCGGGCATGATCATCACCGACACGCCCTTGGCCAGGCGGTCGCGGCACTCCTCCATCGCCTGCAGCCGGCTGCGCACGTCCTGGCGCGCCACGGCCACGTCGCCCGCCATGCGCATCATCCACCCCATGAAGGGGATCCGGAAGATCGCCTCCTTGGAGAGCCACTTCATCTCCCAGGGCAGGTGCGAGAGGAGGAAGATGTCGGCGAACGACTCGTGGTTGGCCACCGCCACGTACGGGCGCCGCGGGTCGGCGATGCGCACGCCGGTGACGCGGAACTGCCAGAGCGGGTTGAGCTTGGTGGCCACCACGGCGGCGCGGCGGAACCAGCGGCCCACCGTGTAGCGGCCGGGGTCGAACGGAGCGGTGCAGAGCCACACCAGCGCCAGCCACGGCACCCACAGGAGGCCGATGACGGCGCCGCTGGCCCAGACCCAGAGGGAGAGGAGTCGCTTGCCCATGTCGGAGGTGACGGAGCCCGTGCGCCCCCGCCGCCGGCGGGCGGGGGCGGGCGTGATACACCGCTCCCCGCGGACGGGTCGCAAGATCCGGTTACGACCCCGCCACAGGCGCGCGACCTCGCACGCGGAGCCCGGTCAACTCTGCAAGTGGAAGGAGAAGAGGGCGCAGCCGGGGACCGGGAAGGCCCACTCGGTCTCAGGGTCGAAGCGCAGGTTACGGGCGCTGCTCGTGATCGAGCCGTCGACGTTGAAGTTGCCGGTGCTGCGCAGCACGTGCACCTCCGTCACCCGCCCCTCCGCGTTCACCCGCAGCTCCAGCTCGGCCCGGAGGTCGAGCCGCGGCGCGGAACGCGGTGGCCGTTCGCCGGGACGCAGTTCCCTGGCGATCCGGATCTCGATGGGGCCGAGATCCTTGCGCGGCACCCGTGGCCGGCCGGCGATGCGGGCCATGGCCGCGTCCTGGCCCGGGCAGGGGCGGAACAGGTCACCGCCGCCGCGGCGGGAGTCGGCGGCGCGCGCCCCGCGCGACGAGGCACAGCCGGTCAGCAGGGCGAGCGCGAGCAGGATGCCGGTCGAAGCGTTGCGCATGGGAAGCCCTCCGGAAATTGGCTCTGACTGCGCGGGCATGGACAAGCATGGTGCCCCCGGGCGAGCCGGCGCACTCACGCGCTTCCGTGTTTCGGCACCTGGTCGGACGTCCGCCCCGCGCGGCCTACCGGCTCGGGCTCCGGAGCGTCCAGATCGCGCAGCCGGGGATCGGGAAGGCGTGCTCGGTCGCGGGGTCGAACCGGGCCTGCCGCGCGGACTCGGTGATCGCCCGGTCCACGTCGAAGTGGCCGCTGCTCCGGCGCAGCCGCGTGGCGGTGACCCGCCCCGCCGCGTCGACCTGCATCTCCACCTCGAGCTCGAGGGAGGGAGGCTGCGGGGCGGGCTGAGCCTGGCCCGGCGTCACGGTGGTGGTGGTCGTGACCGTGAAGCTCGCGGGCGGGATGCGCCTTCCGTCGGGGTTCGGCGCGCGGCCGGCGATGGCCGCCATCGCCGCCTCCTGGCCGGGGCAGGGGCGGAAGGGGTCGTCGCCGCGGCTGCCGGGAGCGCCGCCGCCCGCGGAGGCGCAGGCGGCCAGCAGGGCGAGCGCGGCCAGGGCCGCGGCCGAAGCGTTGCGCATGGGAAACCTCCGGAGAAGATGTCCCCGCGGGTGCGGAACCAAACCAGCATGACGTGCGCGGGCGAGCCCGACGCACTCACGCGCTTCCGTGTTTCCGCACTCGTTCGGACTTACGCTCCGCGCGCGCAGGCGGTGCAGGCGAGGGTCTCGGGGAAGACGAGCAGGCGCTCGAAGGGGATGCTGCCGCCGCACGAGCTGCAGGCGCCGTAGGTGCCGTCCTCCAGGCGGCGCAGGGCGTCGGCCACCTTGCGCAGCTGGGCGCGCTCGCGCTCCTCCAGGTTTTGCGTGAGCCCCTGGTTCTGGATCGCGTCGATCCGGGAGAGGCGGCCCACGGTGTCCTGCTCCAGGTCGCGGACCTTCCCGTTCTCGCCGCTGATCTTGAGGCTCCGCTCCAGCTTGCCGAGCGTGCGCAGGAGCTCCGCCCGGATCGCTTCCAGCTTTTCCGCCGGAAGCGGGCTCTGAACTGCCATCATGCGTTGTCCTTCGGGGTACGGGTGAGGGTGGGGCGTAGAAACTAATGTAGTCGGGAACGCCCGGGGTCAAGGTCTGTGATTGGCGCGCCGGTCACGGCGCCACCCGGTCCAGCGCGTGGGCGAAGGCGGCGCCCAGGAGCCCCGTGGGGCGGCCGCCGCCCCGGGAGAGGATCTCCAGCAGCGCGCCGGTCACGGTGCGGTCCACCGCCCGGAAGACGGGCGCGGGGTCGGCGCTTTCCGCCTCGGCCATCAGGAAGCTGAAGGCGCGCGCCATCCCGCAGTTGGCCACCACGTCGGGGATCACGCTGAAGCGCCGGTCGGCCGCGCGCTGCACGCGGGTGTGCCCCAGGTCGGCCTCGCGGAACGGCTGGTTGGCGCCGCAGGCGATGATCTCCACCCCCTGGCGCCGCAGCCGCCCGAGCGCCTCCTCGTCGAGCGTCTCCGAGGCCGCCGCCGCCACGAACACGTCGGCGGCCACGGCGTGGAACGCCCTCCGGTCGCCGTCGCGGTCGCAGCGCGGGTCGTCGGGGAGGAGCTTGTCGTCGCCGCGCGCCACGAGCAGCGCCTCCGTCTCCGCCGCGCCGAGGCCTGCGGGGACCACGAACGTCTTCTCGCGGTCGGCGATGCCGACGATCGCAGCGCCCGCGCGGGCCAGGTACAGCGCGCACGGCCCGCCCACCGCGCCGAAGCCCTCCAGCAGCACGCGCCGGCCGGCCACGCTCCGCCCCCGCGCCTCGTGGAAGGCGATCACCGCGCGGGCCAGGCCGTAGCCGGTGACCAGGTCGGCCACGGAGAGGCCCGCACCCGGCACGCCGTACTCCGGGTGGTCCACCACGGCGCGCACCCCGCCGTCCAGCGCGGCGTGGACCTGCGCCAGGCGCTCGCCGCCGGGGCGCAGGTGCCCGCGGACCACGCCCTCCTGCGGGTGGGAGAGGCCGATCTCGGCGCAGCAGGGGATCACGTCGCGCACCTCGTCGACGTTCAGGTCGCCGCCGGTGCCGTAGCACCGCCCCAGATAGGGAGAGATCGCGCGGAACCAGCGCCTGAGCACCCCGTCCTTCCGCGGGTCGGCCGGGTCGAAGTCGATTCCGCTCTTGGCGCCGCCGATGGGAGGGCCGCTGAAGGAGAACTTCAGCTCCATCGTCTTGGCCAGGTACGTCACCTCGCGCCGGGTGAGCCCGGCGCGCATGCGCGTGCCCCCGCCGGCCGCCCCGCCCCGGAGCGAGTTGATCACCAGCCACCCCCGCGCCCCGGTCTCGGCGTCGTTCCACTCCACCACTAGGAGCGGCGGCCGGCGGAGGTAGTCGGCGTACCGGCGCCAGGCGGCCTCGGCGCGGGCGGGTGCGGTGCCTGTCTCCATGCGGGCCTGGGATTCCGGGCGGGTCGTCGGTCGGCGAGGTCGATGAGGCGGGTCAGACCCGCTCCAGGAACACGTCGAAGGTCCCGCCGCAGACGGCGGGGCTCCAGCTGAACAGGTCCTCGGTGAGGTCGATGCGCAGCAGCCGGGGGGCGCCGGTGGCGGCCACCTCGCGGGCGGCCTCGATCACCTCCGCCTCGCCGCAGCCGCCGCCCACGGTGCCGGTGAGCCCGCGCTCGGGGTCCACCAGCATCTTGCTCCCCACCCCGCGCGGCGTGGACCCCCTGCACCGCACGATGGTTGCCAGCACCACGGGCCTTCCCTCGCGCGCCGCTTCTTCCGCGGCCGCGAACACGGCCAGGTCTTCGTTCATCTCTCCATCCGTCGACGCTCGCACCGCACTCTGCACCCCGCCCCCGTATTCCGCACGAACGCACCAACGCACTGACGCACTAACGCACTAACGCACTAACGCACTGCGGTTTTCGGGCGCGCTCCCTCACGCGGGGTCGCGCCGCGGGACCAGCCGGCGGCCGGCGGCCCCCTCCGGCGTCTCCCCCGCCAGGCGGTCGGCGATGGAGGCCAGCTCCTCGGCCTCGCGCCAGGCGCTCTCCAGGAGCTTCAGCTCGCCCTCCAGCGCGCGGCGCTCGCGCTCCTCCTGCAGCACGATCTCGATGCCGAGCTGGACGGCGTGGCCGCGCGCGCCCTCGGTGCCGTAGCTGGTCACCTTCTGCCAGGCCAGGAACTTCCCGGGGGGGATCCCCTCCCGCCGGGCCCGCCACTGCCAGTAGAGCATGGAGTCGCCGCGCCCGAACGTCGCCCCGGACTCGGCCTGCCGCGCCAGGAACGCCTGCAGCGACCCGTGCCGGGCGAACATCTGGAACACGCCGTCGAGCTCCGCGCGCGAGGCGCCGCGCCCGTTGATGCGCACCAGGGCGCGGGAGAGCGCCTTCCAGGCGTCTTCGCCCCGCAGCTCCACGGCGTCCAGCCCGGCGCCGACCACCACCGGCACGTGCAGGGCGACCTCTCCCGGCCCGGGCCCGCCCGACAGGTACGCCCCGTCCAGGTCGCCGCTGCGCAGCGCCAGGGGCTGCCCGGAGGGCGACTCGCGCGGCGGCACCACGTGCACCACGTGCAGCAGCTCGTCGCCCGCCCGCCGCCGGGCCGCGTCGTGGGCCGCGCCGAGCAGGAGCGAGGAGAGGAACGAGAACGGGCCCAGGAAGGCCGAGCCCACCACCACCAGCCCCACCGCCGTCTTCTGCATCCCCGCCGCGGCCTGCGCGCGGAACCGGCGCCGCTCCAGCTCGCGGCCGTAGCGCCACACCGCCAGCTCGCCGGGGAGCGCCTCGCCGATGCGCACCAGCCGCGTGCCGTCCCTCAGCTTCGCGACCCCGATGTTCTCGGCGTGCACGCGCGTGCGCGTGTCGCGGAACAGCCGCTCCGCGCCCTCGACCGCCTCCCAGCGCTCCTCGATGGGGGCCAGGTTCCAGCGCGCGCACTTCCGGCACACCGCCCAGAGCCGCCCCTTCGCCGCGTCGAAGGCGAGCGTGCGGCCCACGGGGAAGCCCTCCAGCGCCTCGTTCGCGCCCAGGTCCGCCGAGCAGTAGATGCAGTGCCGGTACATGCAGCCCGCACGATGGAAGACTCGCGCCCGCGGCGCTTCAGCCCGGCGCGCCGGGCCGCGCCCGCGCCTCACCCGCCAGCCGGTCGGCGATGGCGGCCAGCTCCTCGGCCTCGCGCCAGGCGGCCTCCAGCAGGGTCAGCTCGCCCTCCAGCGCGCGGCGCTCCTCCTCTTCGTGCAGCGCCACCTCGAGCGCCAGCCCGCGCACCAGCCCGCCGTGGCGCTCGCCCGCGATCCCCGCGCCCACCCGCGCCCGCCACTCGTCGCGCTCGCTTTGGGGGACGCCCTCCATGTCGGCCCGGCGCGTCCAGTACAGGTCCCAGCCGCCGCGGGGCGACTCGGCGCCCCGCGGCAGCTCCAGCGTGGCGTGCTGCTCGGCCAGGCGCGCCAGGTAGCGCTCCGGCGACCCCGAGCGGTGCAGCTCGGCCAGCGCGTGCTCCACCACCCTGGGCGTGGCCCCGCCCGCGTTCACCCCCACCATCGCCCGCGCCAGGAGCGAGCGGGCGCGCCACCCGCGCACGGTGAAGGGGGCCGGCACCGGCTCGGGCTCCAGAGGTGCCAGCCAGTCGTACGGCTCCGGCGCCAGGGCGGGGACGCGCAGCACCAGCTCGCCGGTGTCGTCGTCGCCCGCCAGGTACGCCCCGCGCAGGTGCGCCCGGCGCATCACCATCGGCTCGCCGCTGGGCGACTCGTGCGGGTCCAGGCGGTGCACCGGCGTGCGCTCGGCCCGCACCTCCAGGAGGCGCTCCACCCCGCGCTCCACCCCGCGGTACGCGGCCTCCGCCAGGCCGTACGCCGCGGCGGCCGTCACCAGCCCGCCCACGGGGCCCACCACGGCGAACACCACCCCGGCCGCCACCATGGCGCTCGCGCCCGAGACGTGCCCGCGCGCCAGGTGGCGCCGGCGCCGCCGCGACAGCTCGCCCCCGTAGCGCCACGCCGCCACCTCGCCGGGGAGCGCCTCGCCGATCCTCACCAGCCGCGTGCCGTCCCGCAGCCGGGCGATGCCGATGTTCTCGCGCTGCACCCGGAGGCGCGTGTCACGGAAGGTGCGCTCGGCCGCCTCCACCGCCTCCCAGCGCTCCTCGAGCGGCGCCAGGTTCCAGCGCGCGCACCGTCCGCACACCGCCCACAGCCGCCCGCGGGCGGCGTCGAACGCCACGCTCCTCCCCACCGGGAAGCCCTCCAGCGCCTCGTTCGTCCCCAGGTACGCCGAGCAGTAGATGCAGTGCCGGTACATCGCTCCTTCGCGGGAGGGCGTGGCCGCAGGTTCCGTTGGCTCCCGTGGAACGCGCGGCTGCCGCCGATCCTGCCGGTCCGGGCGGGCGGACGAGCGACCCGGATCCGGCCTCACCCCCCGGGGCGGGGCAGGTGGACGGCGCGCACCTGCGCCGCCAGCCGGTCGGCGATCCCGGCGACCTCCTCGGCCTCGCGCCAGGCCGCCTCCAGCAGCGTCAGCTCGCCCTCGAGCGCCCGGCGCTCCTGCTCCTCGTGCAGCGCGATCTCCAGCGCCAGCGCCTCGGGCGGCGTGACCAGCGGTCCCGCGGCGCGGTCCCGGTACGGCAGCGGGTGCCAAGGAGGGGTGATCCCGAACTCCTCGCGCGGCGGGAAGAGCCGCACCGAAAGCCCCCCGCGGAAGCCACGGACGTGCTCCGACGTCCCGCCCGCGCGGTCCACCCGCTCCAGCGCCTGCGCCACCTCGTCCGGCTTCGCGCCGCGGGCGTTGACCAGCACCATCACCCGCTGCAGCAGGCGCCCGGCGTCCTCGCCCTCGAGGACCAGCGGTGCCGCGGGACTCACGCCGCGCGCCGTCGCGTGCGGCAGCTCCAGGCGGAAGGTGCCGTCGCCCTGGCTCGCCGCGCGCACGCCGGCCAGGTCCCACGTCTGCACCCGGAGCGCGCGCCCCGTCGGAGACCGCCCGGACGGCACGCGGTGCAGCACGCTTCCCCTCCAGCCGTGGCCCAGCAGGGCGGCGAGGGCGGAGATCCCCGCCACGGTCGCCACGACGCCCAGGGGGAGGATCTGCACCGCGGTCACCCCGCCCACGAAGGTGAGATAGCGTCGCCGGCGGCGGTCGAACGCCGCGCCGTAGCGGTGCGCCGCCACCTCGGCGGGGGGCGCCCATCCCACGCGCACCAGCTTCGTCCCGTCCGGCAGCTTCGCCAGCCCCAGGCTCCCGCCCTGCGCGCGCAGGGCGGCGCGGGAGAAGAGCCGCTCCGCCGCCTCCACCGCTTCCCAGCGCTCCTCGATGGGGGCCAGGTTCCAGCGGGCGCAGCGGGGGCACACCGCCCAGAGCCGCCCCCTCGCCCCGTCGAAGGCGAGCGTGCGGCCCACCGGGAACTCCTCGACCACCTCGTTGGCGCCCAGGCCGGCCGAGCAGAAGATGCAGTGCCGGTACACCGGCGCCTCAACCGCCCGTGAGCCCCGGTCGCGCCGGCGCCTCGCCCGCCAGCCGGTCGGCGATGGCGGCGATCTCCTCGGCCTCGCGCCAGGCGGCCTCCAGCAGCGACAGCTCGCCCTCCAGCGCCCGGCGCTCCTGCTCCTCGTGCAGCGCCATCTCCAGCGCCAGCGCCTCGGGCCCCTGCAGGCTCCCCTCCGGCGGCGGGCCGAAGGGGTCGGGCGGGGCGTCGGGGTCCACGCCGCGCCGGGTGCGGCCGGCGAGGTCGCGCCAGAGGTGGTAGCCCGCCTGCCGCGCCACGCCGCGCACGCCGGCGAACCAGTACGCCCCCCGGGGCCCCATCCGCACGCCCAGCGCGCGCCCCTCCTCGGCCGAGCGCCGCACGTACTCTTCCGCGCCGCCGGGCGCGAGCACGCCGAGGGCGGCGTCGATCCCGTCCTGCTTCGCCCCGCGGCCGTTCACCGCCGCCATCGACCGCGCCAGCACGGTGCGCGCGGTGCGGCCGGTGAGCACCAGCGGGCGGTCCGGGCCCACCCCGGCCAGCGGCGCCTGCGGCAGCTGCAGCGCCAGCTCGCCGCCCTGGGTGCCGAGACGTGCCCCGCCCAGGTCGCCGCGGCGCAGGGTGAACACCGCGCCCGTGGGCGAGTCGGCGGGGCCGAAGTGGTGCACCACCCGGCGCCGCCGCACGCTCTCGGCCGCGTCCAGCCCCAGCAGGAACGCCGCCGTGCCGCCGACCGCCAGGAACGCCAGGCTGAGCGCCGCCAGGCCGGCCCCGAGCGCCACCGCGCCCGCCGTTCCCACCAGCCAGGCGCGGTGGCGCCGCGCGAGCTGCCGGCCGTAGCGCCACGCCGCCACCTCGCGCCCCGGCGCCCGGCCGATGCGCACGGCCCGCGTCCCGTCGCCGAGCCTGGCCAGCCCCACGTTCTCGGACTGCGCCTTCAGGCGCGCGTCGGCGAAGAGGCGCTCCAGCCGCTCCACCGCCTCCCAGCGCTCCTCGATCGGCGCCAGGTTCCAGCGGCCGCAGCGGGTGCAGACGGCCCACAGCCGCCCCTTCCCGGCGTCGAAGGCGAGCGTGCGGCCCACCGGGAACTCCTCGACCGCCTCGTTGGCGCCCAGGCCGGCCGAGCAGAAGATGCAGTGCCGGTACATCGGCTCAGCCCTCCCGCCCCGGCCGCGCCGGCACCTCGCCCGCCAGCCGGTCGGCGATGGCCGCGATCTCCTCGGCCTCGCGCCAGGCGGCCTCGAGCAGCGACAGCTCGCCCTCCAGCGCGCGCCGCTCCTGCTCCTCGTGCAGGGCCATCTCCAGCGCCAGCGACCCCTCGGGGCGCAGCTGCCGGCCGGGGAGGTCGTGGCGCTTCCCCAGGGTGCGCCCCTCGGCGGCGGCGCGGCGCACGAAGTCCTCGGCGCTGCCGGCTTCGGAGAGGAGCCCCACCGCCCCCTCCAGCCGCCGCCGCGAGGCGCCGGCGGCGTTCAGGTGCACCATGGCGCGCCCCAGGAAGGCGCGCGCGTGGCGGTCGGGGAGCACCACGGGGTCGCCGGTGAACTTCGGGCGCCCCCACCCGTCGGTCTTCGGGTTCCTGCGCGAGGCGTCGGGCACCACCAGCGAGATCCCGCCGCCCGGGCCCTCGCCGAGCACCGCCGCGCCCGCCTGCCAGCGGCGCAGCACCAGCGGCTGCCCGGTGGGCGACTCCTCGCGCGGGATGCCGTAGATCACCTTCCGCTGCCGGCGCTGGTTCCACAGCTGGAAGACGCCGTTGAACGCCGACACCATCCCCGCGCTGGCGGTGAGCGCCACGGCCCCGCCCACCACGGCGATCCCCGCCGCGGCCGCCGCGCCGGCCACCAGCAGGTAGTGCCGGCGGCGTTTCACCAGCTGGTCGCCGTAGCGCCAGGCCGCCAGCTCGCCGGGAAGGGCCCGCCCCACGCGGATCAGCCGGGTGCCGTCGCGCAGCCTGGCGAGCCCCACGTTCTCGGACTGCACGCGCAGCCGCGCGTCGGCGAAGAGCCGCTCGGCGGCCTCCACCACCTCCCAGCGCTCCTCGAGGGGCGCCAGGTTCCAGCGCGCGCACTTCGGGCAGACGGCCCAGAGCCGCCCCTTCCACCCGTCGAAGGCGATGCTCCGCCCCACGGGGAAGGGCTCCAGCGCGTCGTTGCTCCCCAGGTCGGCGGAGCAGTAGATGCAGGTGCGGTACATCGGGTCCCACCCGGTTGGCCGCCCGGCCGGGATGGCCGGGCCGGCCCCCCACTACGGATCGCCGCCCCCGGGGTGTCGCTCACCGCGCGGAGGCGCTTCCCCCCCGGCGGACGCGGGCCGCTCGCGGGTGACCCAGCGCTCGGCCACGCGCTCGCGGTCGCGCAGCGACTGGCCGGTGCCGCCGCGGCGCACCCGCACCAGCTCGGCGGCGATGGAGACGGCGATCTCCTCCGGCGTCTCGGCGCGGACGTCCAGCCCCACGGGGGCGTAGACGGCGCGGAGCCGCTCCGCCTCGACGCCCTCGCGGGCGAGCTGCTCCAGCGCCGCGCGGGTGCGGCGGCGGCTCCCCACCATCCCCACGTACGCCGGGGAAGCGGGCCGGCGCAGCACGTCGCGCAGCACCTCGAAGTCGTACTTGTGCCCGCGCGTCACCAGCACCAGCCAGGCGCCGTCGGTGTCGATCCCCCGCAGCGGGTCGGAGAAGTCGGCCCGGCGCACCTCGGCGGCCTCGGGGAAGCGCTCGCGGGTGGCGAACTCGGGGCGGTCGTCGAGCACCGTGACCCGGAAGCCCAGCAGCGCCCCCACCCGGCAGAGCGGCCGGGCGATGTGCCCCGCGCCCACGATCACCAGCGAGGGCGGCGCCCGGTGCGGCTCCACGTAGACGGTGCAGGCGGCGCCGCCGGCCTCGAGGTCGCGCGAGCCCGCCCTCCCCGAGGCCAGCGCCTCGCGCGCGGCGGCGAGCGCCCGCTCGTCGAGCGCGGCGCTCCCCAGCGTCCCCGCGTGCCGGTCCGCCCACGCGGCCAGGTGCGCGCCCGGGGGAGGGGCGCCGTGCCCGCGCGCGTCGATCACGGTGACGATGGCCACCGGCGGGCCGCCCTCCAGCGCCGCGCGGGCGTGGTGCACCGCCTCGGCCGCCGGGAGCGGGGCCGGGCCGGGCTCGGTCACCGCGCGCCCTCCGCCAAGCGGCGGAAGTCTTCCGGCGTGTCCACGTCGGCCGCCAGCCGGGGGACGGGCACCTCGGCCAGGTCGTGCGCGTGCGCGTGGATCACCGTGCGCGCGCCCTGGGGGAGCGGCCCCTCCAGCAGCTCGGGCCACACGCCGCGCGCGAAGAGCACCGGGTGCCCGTGCCGCCCCCCGTGCGAGGGGAGGGCGACGGGCGCGGCGGTGCGCCGGAACGCCTCCACCAGCGCCAGCACCAGCGCGGCCTCGATCTCGGGCACGTCCACCGGGGCCACCACGGCGGCCTCCGCGTCGTCCGGCAGCGCGCGCAGGCCCAGGCGCAGCGAGTCGGCCTGCTCCGAGTCGGGCGCGGGGTTCACCACCACGCGGGCGCCCAGCGCGAGCGCGGCCTCGGCGATGCGGCGGGCCACGTCGTCTTCGCGCGGGCCGGTGACCACCACCAGCTCGCCGCAGCCGCCGTGGTGCAGGGCCGCCAGGGTGCGCTCCAGGAAGCTCCGGCCCTCCAGCCGCAGGAACGCCTTGGGCTCGCCCATCCGGCGCGAGCGCCCCGCGGCGAGCACGATCCCGGCGATCATGGAGGGTCGGCGGCGTGGACGTGGAGGGGGAGCGGGAGCAAAACGATTCCCGCCGGACGCGACCGCCGGCGGGAACCCGGTGACGGGCGCTCGAACGAACGCCCGACTGGAGTATCGCACCCGCGGCGTCCTTCGTCAACCATATGCGGCAGAATGTCTTTCGCACACTTCGGGCGGCGGGCGGGGGCCGGGCTGGAGAACGGCGGCCTCACACGGAGTCAACGGAGTCGACAGAGAACGGCGAGAAGCTCTCTGCCGACTCCGCTGACTCCACGTAATACCCAATCCCGAGATTGACTGTGCAAAGGAGATCTCATCCTGAGGGAGCCGCTGCGCCGAGCTTGTCTCCCGCACCGATGTCCGGCGGCGACCGAAGGATCTACTCACCCCCACGCGAGGCCGGCGTCTGCGCGCGATCCCCGGCCACCAGACATGGTGAGTAGATCCTTCGGTCGCGTCCAACCTCTGGTGCGGAGGAAAGTCTCGTGAGGACGCTCCCTCAGGATGACATCTTCCTGGTCTTGCGGGAGCTGCGAAAAATGCACAGTCAATTTCGAGAAGCAGTATGAGACATTCAGTTACGGGTGAGGCGGGCGGGCGCGCTCTCCGGGTTGCTTCCCGTCCTCGCCGCCGGGAAGCATTATTCCTGACGTCCGATCGCGCCGCCCCTCGGTTCCCTCCTCCACGGGCGATCCCATGACCCGTCCGCTCCTGCTCCTCGCCGCCCTCGCGCCGGCCCTGTGCCTGCCGGAACGCGCCACCGCGCAGGCCCCGCCCGCGCCGGGCGGCCGGACGCTCCAGCCGTTCGGCAGCATGGCGGAGCTGGTGGCTTTCCACCAGGGGCTGCAGCGGGAGGAGGAGGAGTGGCGCGCGCGGCAGCCCCCGGAGCCCATCCGCGAGATTCCCATCCAGCACTACCTGCTCTACACGGAGCCGCCGGACCCCGTCGGGACGCCGCAGCAGAGGGAGAGGCCGTATCCCCGGGAAGACCCGGGGATGGCCGTGCGGCAGACCGGAGGAGACGAGCGCGCCGTCGCGAAGGTGCACGGCGAGCATCTGGTGGTGCTGCACCGCGGCCGGCTGTTCACCTTCCACATCGGCGGGGGCGCGCTGCGGCCGGTGTCCGCCGTGGACGCGTTCGGGCCGCACGTCAGCCACCTGTCGGGCTGGCACGACGAGGTCCTGGTCTCCGGCGACCGGGTGATGGTGATCGGGACCAACCAGAGGCTCTGGGGCACGGAGCTGGGCGTGTTCCACCTGGCCCCGGACGGGCGGCTGGCACACCGCGCCACGTACTCCCTCGAGACCGGGAACAACCTCGCCCCGCACACCTACGCCGCCCGGATAGACGGCGGCCGGCTGATCTTCTACGAGCCGCTATCGATGCGCTGGACCGACCCGCCCGTCCACACGCCCGTGCTGTACCGCCAGGGCGCGGACAAACGGGTGCAGGCGGCCGTGCCCCCCACCCGCCTCTACCGCCCCGCCGAGCCCGTCACCTGGAGCGACCGCTACCGCATGGTGCTGCACACGGTGCTGGCGTGCGACCTGGCAGGCGACGACCTGCGCTGCGAGGCCACCGCGGTCTACACGCTCCCCGCGAGCATATACCACGTCTCCGCCACCTCGGTGTACGTGTGGACCACCCGGCCGGGAGGGGGCTCGCTGCTGTACCGCCTGCCGCTGGACGGCTCGGCCCCCACGGCGCTGCGCGTCTCGGGCCGGCCGGTGGACCCGTTCTCGTTCCTGGAGAGCGGCGACGGGCATCTCAACGTGCTCGTCCACTCGGACGAGTCCAGCCCGCAGGCGTGGGGCCCCGCGTACGCCGCGGGAGTGCTGGCGCTGCTGCGCATCCCCCTCTCCGACCTGGGCGACGGGAGCGCCGCCGCCACGCCCGGGCAGTACCACCCGCTCCCCACCCCCGGCCCGGGCGTGGTCCAGAACCGCTACGTGGGCGACTGGCTGGTCTACGGCGTCGGCACGGACCGGGACCGCGCGCTCGCGCGCTCGGAGGCGTTCGCGGTGCGCTGGGCCGCCCCGCGCGACACCTCGCGGGTGGCGCTGCCGCACGGGGTGGAGCGCATTGAGGCGCTGGGCTCCGGCATGGTGCTGATCGGCACCGACGGGACCGACCTGCACCTGAGCACCCTGCGCCTGGGGCCCGGGGCTCCCGCGCTCGCGCACCACCACACGCTCCCGGGCGAGACGAAGAACCACGGCTTCTTCTACCGTCCGGACGGCGACGGCGCGGGCGTGCTGGGCCTGCCCGTCCGCAGCACCGAGCGTCCCAGGTACGAGGGCCCGGAGCTGTACCCCGCCATGGCCGACACCCCCAGCGGCCCGCCCCTGTACCTGGGCCCCACCCGCATCCGGTTCCTGCGCAGCCACGACCTCCGGCTGAGCGAGCTCGGCGAGCTGGCGGCGGGCGCCCCCGCCGGCGACGACGCCTGCCTGGCGGACTGCGGGCACTGGTTCGGCGACGCGCAGCCCCTGTTCGCGGGCGGGCGCACGTTCGCGCTGCTGGGCTACGAGCTGGTGGAAGGGCGGGAAGCCGGCGGCCGCCTCCGCGAGGTGCGCCGCGTGGGCTTCGCGCCCGCCCCGCCCACGGCGGCGCTCGCCGGCGACTGGACGTTCTCCGAGAGCATCGGCTCGCACCCGGCCCGCTACTACTGCCGGAACCAGGGGACGATGTGGTTCGACCGCAGCGGCGCCGCGCTCGCCATGCGCTACCGCCAGACGGGCGAGTGCACGATCGACGGCGTCACGAGCAAGAGCGACGGCGAGGGGAGCGGCACGGGCACCGCCCACCCGGCCTCCCTGGTCTTCCAGGTGGGCGACTGCCAGTCCGTGGGCTGGATGCGGAGCGCGCACTCCATTGAGGGCACCATCCGCTGCCGCCTCCGCATGCCCGACGGCTCCACGCGCGACGTCGAGGGCCACTGGTCTGCGCAGCGCGAGCCGGGGTGAGCCGCGGCCGTTCCCGGCGCGCGCCGGGAACGGCCGGGCGAAGGATGGCGAAGGGGGCTGCCGCGGCGCGCGGCGGCCCCTTCGCCGTGCATCGGCCGGAGACGAGGCTTGACGCCGCTCCAGATTCGTGTCACTATGCGTGACATGAAATCGCCCTCTCCCACCCGGGGCTACCGGATGGCGGCGCGGGCCGAGGCGGCGGCCCGGACGGTCCGCGGCATCCTCGCCGCGACGGCCGCGCTGTGGCGGGAGCGCCCGCTCGACGAGATCACCCTGGCGGACATCGCGGAGCGGGCGGGGGTCTCGGTGCGGACGGTGATCCGGCGCTTCGGCTCCCGCGAGGGGGTCGTCGCGGCCTGCATCGAGGCCGACGCGGCGGGGATCGGCGCGGAGCGCGGCCAGGCGCCCGCCGGCGACGTGGAGGGGGCCCTCGCGGTCCTGCTCGCGCACTACGAGCGCGACGGCGACGCGGTGCTGCGCACCCTGGCGCTCGAGGCGACGGTGGCGGAGGCGAAGGCCGTGGCCCGGGCGGGCCGCGCGGCGCACCGCGCCTGGTGCGAGCGCGTCTTCGCCCCCCACCTGCCGCCTTCCGGGGACGACGCCCACGCCGTCCGCCTCGACGCCTTCGTGGCGGCCACCGACGTCTACGCCTGGAAGCTCCTGCGGCGCGACCTCGGCCGCTCCGCCGAGGAGACGGGGCGGGCGATCCGCGCCCTGGTCGACGGCCTCGCCGCCCTCCCCCGCCCTCCGGCCTGAGGCTCCCGATGCCGGCTCCGCGCTCCTACCTGTTCGTGACCTTCGAGGGCGGCGGCAACGTGCCCCCGGTGCTGGGCCTGGCCCGGCGCCTGGCCGCGCGCGGCCACCGTGTGCGCGTGCTCGCGGAGCCGTGCCTGCGCGCCAGCGTGGAGGAGGCGGGCGCGCGCTTCGTGGCGTTCACCCGGCACTTCACGCGCGAAGACCGGGCGGAGGACCTCATCGGCGACTGGGCGGCGAGGTCCCCGATCGGGGCGATGAAGCGCGCGTTCGACGGGCTGGTGTTCGGGCCGGCCCGGATCGTGGCCGAGGAGACGGCGCGCGCGCTGCGGGGCGAGCGGGCGGACGTGGCCGTGGTGGACGCCCTCATGCCGGGGGCGCTCGTGGCCGCCGAGGCGGCCGGGATCCCGCGCGTGGTGCTCTTCCACATGCCCGAGTACCTGCCGGGCCCGGGGAGGCCGGCGGCGGGGCCGGGCTTCCTCCCGCGCGCGGACCTGCTGGGCCGCCTCCGCGACGGCCTGATGACGCGCCTCTTCTTCCGGCAGCTCGGGGCGTACCTCGCCCCTTTCAACGACGCGCGCCGCGCCTGCGGCCTGGCGCCGCTCGGCACGGCGCGGGAGCTGATGGACCAGTACCACGCGGCCGACCTGCGGCTGATCCTGACCTCGGAGGCGTTCGACTTCCCCATCACGCCGCCCCCGCCGAACGTCCGCTACGTGGGCCCCGTCCTGGACGACCCGGACTGGGCGGGCGCGTGGCGGAGCCCGTGGCCGGAAGCCGATCCCCGGCCGCTGGTGGTCGCCAGCCTCTCCTCGACGTTCCAGGACCAGCGCGGCCTGCTCCGGCGCATCGCCGCGGCGCTGGGCGCGCTGGAGGTGCGCGGCCTGGTCACGCTCGGCCCGGCCATGGCGGGGGAGAGCTTCGACGTCCCGGCGAACGTGGCGGCGGTCGCCTCGGCGCCGCACGCGCGGGTGTTCCCCCACGCCGCCGCCGTGGTGACGCACGCGGGGCACGGCACGGTGATGCGCGCGCTCGCCCACGGCGTCCCGCTCCTCTGCCTCCCGATGGGGCGCGACCAGGACGACAACGCCGCCCGCGTCGTCGCGCGCGGGGCGGGCCTGCGGCTGAGCCCGCGGGCCGGGCCGCCGCGCATCTCGGCCGCGGTTCGGCGCCTGCTCGGCGAGCCCGGGTTCCGGGCGCAGGCGGAGCGCCTGGGCCGGGTCATCGCGGACGACGTCGCCGCGGACCGGGCCGTGCGGGAGCTGGAGGCGGTCGGGCGCTGACGGGCGGCCGCCGCAACGAAGCCGGGGCCGCGGGGAGACGTCACCCCCCACGGCCCCGATTTCCAGTCCTGTCCTCCTACGCGTCAGGCGGCGTTCGGCTCGCGTCCGCCGCTGATCGGGACGCTACCGCCGCGTCCACGGGTGGGTGGTGAGCGCGACCACACGTCCCTGGCAGCTGTCCTCGATCCGGGTGAAGAAGAGCTGGCCGCCCGCCATGCGCCAGGTGTAGCGCGCCGGGCTGTTGCAGGCGTACTCCCCCGTGTCCGTCCCGAAGCTGATCTCGCTGCCGTTCACCTGGTACGGGGTGTCCACCACCTGCCGGCCGTTGAAGCTCACCAGGGCGCGCCCGCTGCCGTCCACGATCATCTCCCACGTGCCCACCAGCGCGCTGCGCATCTCGGCGGGGGCGGACGCCGGGAGATCGCTCGCGGCGATGGTGGTGGTGTAGGTGCCCGCGGCGATCCCCGCGGGAGCAACGGAACCCGCGGGAACCGACACCGTGGTGGCGCAGGCCACGAGCACGGGGAGCAGGAGGAGCGGCAGCTTCGTCATGGCGGCCTCCGGGTACAGGGTGAACCCGTGCGGGGAGAAGCCCCGCGGGCGGGACCGAATCTATGCGCCGTGCCCGCGCTCGCACAGGATCAAGCAAGGAACCGGGTGATTCGGGTCCGCGTGCGGGAGCGATGCGCGCTCGAAGGTGGGCGGGCCGTGAGCCACGGCCTGGAACGGGCGCACCGGGCGAGCGCGAGGCGGAGCGGTCCGCAAAGCCTGCCTCGCACGCCACCTCCTCGCGGTAGCGCCCGAGCCGCACCGGCAGTCCGCGGATTCCGCCTGGCACGGCTGTTCCAGTACACTCACCACTTCCCCAACGGCCGAACGCGCCGCCGGGGCGATCACCCGTTCCGGCTGCCGCCCGCCCTTTGACCACCGCGTCTCGCCCGCCGATCCCTCCGCACGACGACGCAGCCCGCGCCGCCGGGGCGGACGCGCCGCCGGGCGGCGCCTCGTCCACCGAGGCGCGGCTGCGGGCGATCATCGACTCGGCGCTGGACGCCGTGGTCACCACCGACGCCGCCAGCGTGATCACCGGGTGGAGCGCGCACGCCGAGACCATGTTCGGCTGGAGCGCCGCCGAGGCGCTGGGCCGCACCCTGGGCGACACCATCATCCCGCCGCGCTACCGCGCCGCGCACCAGGCCGGGGTGCGGCGCTACCTGGCGACCGGCGAGGGGCCGATCCTCAACCGGCGCATCGAGATCAGCGCGCTGCGCCGCGACGGGCGCGAGTTCCCCGTCGAGCTCACCGTGGCCCCGGCGCGCTGGGGCGGCGAGGTGGTCTTCAGCGCCTTCATCCGCGACCTCACCGAGCGCAGGCGCGCCGAGGCCCGCCTGGCGGCCGAGCACGCCGTCACCCGCGCCCTGGCCGAGGCCGCCAGCGTGGACGCCGCCGCCCTGCCCGTGCTGCGCGCCATGGGCGAGGCGCTCGGGTGGGACGCGGGCTTCCTGTGGACCGCCGAGTCGGGGCGCCTGCGCGTGCGGGCCCACTGGCGCGCGGAGAGCGTGGACGCGGCGGCTTTCGAGGCCGCCAGCCGGGCGCTGGACTTCGCCCCCGGCGAGGGGCTCCCCGGGCGCGCGTGGGCGCTGCGGGCGCCGGTGTGGGTGGCGGACGCGGCGCGGGAGCCCGGCTTCCTTCGCGCGCCGCACGCCCTGGGCGCCGGGCTGCACGCCGCCTTCGCCTTCCCCGTGCAGGCGGGTCCCGACGTGCTGGGGGTGGTCGAGTTCTTCGGCCGCGAGGCGGTGGAGCCCGACGAGGCGCTCCTGGCCATGGCGGGCTCCATCGGCAGCGACGTGGGCCAGGCGCTGAGCCGCATGCGGGCCGAGGAGGAGCGCGACCGGGCGCTGGCCGAGGCGCGGGCGTCGAACGAGGCGCTGCGCCGCGCCAACGCCCAGCTCGCCGCGCGCACCGAGGAGGCCGAGCGCGCCAACCGCGCCAAGAGCGACTTCCTGGCGGTGATGAGCCACGAGCTGCGCACCCCCATCAACGCCGTGCTGGGCTACACCAACCTGCTGGAGATGGAGATCGCGGGGCCGGTGACGCCCGAGCAGCGCCGCTACCTGGAGCGGGTGCGCGCCAGCACCACGCACCTCCTGGGGCTCATCAACGACGTGCTGGACCTGTCGAAGATCGAGGCGGGGCGGATGGGCGCCTCGCGCGAGCCCGGGCGCGCCGGCGAGGCGGCGGCGGCCGCGCTCTCGTTCGTGGCCACCCAGGCCGAGGCCCGCGGGGTGCGGCTGGAGAACGCCTGCGCGGGGCCGGGCCCCGTGTACCTGGGCGACGACCACCGCGTCCGCCAGGTGCTGCTCAACCTCCTCTCCAACGCCGTCAAGTTCACCCCCGGCGGCGGGCGGGTGACCGTGCGCTGCGGGACCGGCCGGCCCGACCGCGCGGTGCGCCTGGCGGGGCCGGGCCCCTGGGTGTGCATCCGGGTGGAAGACACGGGGCCGGGGATCGCGCCCGAGGACACCGAGGCGGTGTTCGAGCCGTTCGTGCAGGCCGAGGCCGTGCACACCCGCACCGCGGGCGGCACCGGGCTGGGGCTCACCATCAGCCGGCGGCTGGCGCGGCTGATGGGCGGCGACCTCACCCTGGAGACCGAGCTGGGCCGGGGCTCCTGCTTCACCCTCTGGCTCCCGGCCGCCGACGCCGCCGGGCCGGCCGAGGAGGAGGCGGCGCGCCCGGAGCCCGCCGCCCCCGCCGACGCCGGCGCCCTGCGCCTGGCCGGCGAGGCGCTGCAGCAGGAGCTCCGCGCGGTGGTCGAGGCGTACGCCGGCCGGATGCGCGCGGACCCGGGGCTGCCGGCCGCCGCGCTCAGCGAGGCCGAGCTGGAGGACCACCAGACCACGTTCGTGGCCGACGTGGCGCAGTGCCTGGTGGCGCTGGCGGACGCGCCCGGCGAGGTGGGGATCCTGCAGGACGGCACCGAGATCCAGCGGCTGATGGCGTTCCGCCACGGCGAGCAGCGGGCGCGGCAGGGGTGGGACGACGCGGGGCTGCGCCGCGAGTTCGCCGCGCTGGGCGAGCTGGTGGGCGCCGCGCTCGAGCGGCGCGGCGTGCCGGCGGCGGCGTGGGGCGTGGTCTCCCGCTTCCTGCACCGGGCGGAGGAGGTCTCCGTCGGCGCCCTCTGCGCCGCCCGGCGCGAGGCGGGCTCCGGCGCGGAGGACGCCCCGGCGCCCTGAGGCCCTCAGGCGAAGCGCTTCGCCGCGCGCGCCCGGGCCTTGCGCGCCTCCTCCTCGCGGTCGCGCGGGGCGGCGCGGGTCTCCATCGCGTCGATCAGGCGCCGGGCGGCGGCCGCCACCTCGTCGACGGCGCGGTCGAAGGCGGCCTCGTTGGCGCGCGAGGGGTGCGTGGCCCCGCTGATCTTGCGGACGAACTGGAGCGCCGCCGCGCGCACCTCGTCTTCGGTGGCGGGCGGCTCGAAGTTGGCCAGCGTCCGGATGTTGCGGCACATGGCGGCTCCCGGTGCGGGTGACTCAGCCGAACCGCGGCGCCTCGTCGGCGCTCGGGCCGTAGATGGAGGGGACCAGCGCGCCCGTCTGCCGCAGGTACACGCTGAGCTGGCCGCGGTGGTGGTACGAGTGGTTCATCATGATCGTCCTGAGCAGCGCGCCGCGCGTGATCGACAGGACTACCTGCTCGCCGCGCACCATCTTCCACGGCGCCGCCAGGTCCGCGTCGCTCATCCCGCCCAGCACCTCCCGCGCCCGGGCGACGCTCTGGTCGAACGCCGAGACCAGCTCGGCGGTGCTCGCCGCGGCCGGGCGGGGGATGCGGGTGCTCATGTCGAACGTGGACTGCAGCGCCAGCTCGGCGATCCCCCCGGGGAGCGTCGCGATGTGCATCGCCAGCTCGCCGAGCGACATCGACTTCTCGTGCGGCTTCCAGCCGAGCTGGTCTTCGGGGACGCGCTCCAGCACGCGCCGCGTGGTCGGCGCCTCCTGCTCCAGCTCCTGCAGCAGCTCCGCGATCGTCGCCATCGTTTCTCCTTGAAGTGGGTTCGGTCGTATTCCCGTCTTCCCGGGCGGTCGATGCTCTTTTCAGACCCAGCCCGGCAATCGGAACCGGCTTCTCGACGGATGCGTCTCGTAGGGGCGAGCATGCGAGTCCGAGCACAGGCGGCATCGGCGCGGAGGCCGCCTCCCGCACACGGGCGAGATCCGCCGGTCGAGGCATGCCTCGCCCCTACGAATTACCTGATGCGCCCGCGCTTCGCGCCCGAGGCGAGCCTGTCGGCGCCGGAAGCGGCCTCCGCGCCGAGCCAGCCTGCGCGGGCAGGCTTCTCGCCGTGGTTGCCGCGGGTTCACCCGCCCCGGCGCGGGGATCCGTCCTTTACGGCGCGGCGGGGCGGCCCCGCGCGCCCGCGCCGATGTCCACGGCGATGTGGCGCCAGAGGCCCTGCCGGAACCGCAGCACGCTCAGCACGCAGCGCGTCACGTGGCCGGCCAGGATCGCCAGCCACACGTCGAGCGGGTCCAGCGTGCCCGTCTGCTGGACGGCGAAGCAGATGCCGAGCGGCACCATCACCTGCGAGACGATGGAGATGTAGAGCGGGCTCTTCGTGTCGCCCGTCCCCTGCAGCCCGCCGGTGTAGGTGAGCGCCACGGCGATGAAGAGGCCCGACAGGCTCAGCACCCGCAGTAGCTGGGCGCCGATCTCCACCACCACCGGCTCGTCCATCCCGAACACCGCCAGCAGCTGCCGCGGGAAGAGGAGGAAGAGCACCCCGATCGCCGCCGCGCCCGCGAAGCCGATGCGCGCCGCCGCGTGCACCGCCTCCTCGGCGCGGTCGGGCTTGCCCGCGCCCAGGTTCTGCCCCGCCACGGCCGCCGCGGCGCCCATCAGCCCCATCGAGGTCCAGGTGATGAGCGAGAAGAGCTGGCCGTAGCTGACCGCGAACGCCGCCTGCGCCGCCGCGCTCTGCGCCAGCGAGCCGATGAAGGCCAGCATCAGCACCCCGCCCACGTTCATGGCCACCCCCTGGATGCCGGTGGGGAGCCCGAAGCGGAAGAGCGCGCGGATGATCCCCCAGTCGGGCCCGAAGCCGCGCCCGCGCGGGAACGAGACCACCCAGCCGCCCGTCCACAGCTTCACCAGCGCGTACGCCGCCACCAGCCCGCCCGCGATCGACGTCCCCATCGCCGAGCCGGCGGTGCCGAAGGCGGGGATCGGCCCCAGGCCGCGGATCAGCACCACGTTCAGCGCCAGGTTCAGCACCGTGAGCGCGATCCCCAGGCGCATCGGGGTCCGCGCGTCGCCGGCCGAGCGCAGCGCGCCGCCCAGCATGAAGAACACCAGCATCCCGCTGCTGCACAGGAAGAGGATGCGCAGGAACGGCAGCGCCTGCTCCCGCACGCCCGGCGCGGCGTTCACCAGCTCCAGCAGCGAGGGCGAGAGCACGTACCCGAGCGGCGCCATCACCAGCAGCGCGATGCCGATGGCGGTGAGGAACGCCTGGTAGACGGTGCGGTCGACCTTCTCCTCGTCGCCCGCCCCGGCGAAGCGGGCCACCAGCACGGCCATCCCGGAGAACAGCGAGGAGATGAAGACGATGACCACCAGGAAGATCTGCCACGCCACGCCGATGGCCGCGTTGGCCTCGTAGCCCACCAGGTGCCCCACCAGCACGTGGTCCACCATCCCCTGCAGCCCGCCGACCACGTTGGTGAGCACGGTGGGCCAGGCGAGCTTCCACACCGCCGGCCGCAGCGGCCCCTCGACGAGGGACCGGTCGTACCGCCGCGTGCCCGGGGCGGGCGCGGGCGGCGCCGGGGCGTCGGCGGCGGGAGTGGAGACCTCGGTCAACGGAGCCTCGCTGGGTCGCCGGTGGAGGGAGACGAAGGCCGGGAGACGATTCTAGCGCGCCCGGCGGCCGCCGGCCACCGGGCTCCGCGGCGGCGCCGGAGCGCCGCTCCCATCACGGCACCGGCGGGGGCGCGGAGAGGCGCGCGCAGGCGGCCGCGCGGTCTTCGAGCAGCCGCCGCTCGCGCGCGTTCTGGGTGAGCCCGGCCGCGCGCTCGAACTCCGCCCGCGCCTCGTCCAGGCGGCCGAGCTTGGCCAGCAGGTCGCCGCGCACGCTGGGGAGCAGGTGGTAGCTCCGGAGCGACGGCTCGTCCGCCAGCTGGTCCACCAGCTCCAGCCCCGCCGCCGGGCCGAACGCCATCGCCAGCGCCACCGCGCGGTTCAGCTCCACCACGGGCGAGGGCGCCAGCTGCGAGAGCGCGTCGTAGAGCGCCGCGATGCGCGCCCAGTCCGTCTCCCCGGCCGTGCGCGCCCGCGCGTGGCAGGCGGCGATGGCCGCCTGCAGCGCGTACGGGCCCCGCGCGCCGCCCAGCGCCTCGGCCCGCGCCAGCGCCGCCAGGCCGCGGCGGATGAGGAGCTGGTCCCAGCGCCCGCGGTCCTGGTCCAGCAGCAGCACCGGCTCGCCCGAGGGGCCCACCCGCGCCCGCAGGCGCGACGCCTGGATCTCCATCAGCGCCACCAGGCCGTGCACCTCGGGCTCCCGCGGCGCCAGCTCGGCCAGGATGCGGCCCAGGCGCAGCGCGTCCTCGCAGAGCGCGGGGCGCACCCAGTCGTCGCCCGCGGTGGCCGAGTAGCCCTCGTTGAAGACCAGGTAGACCACCCCCAGCACCGACGACAGGCGCTCGGCCAGCTCCGCGCCGCGGGGGACCTCGAAGGGGACGCGCGCCTCGGCCAGCGTGCGCTTGGCGCGGACGATCCGCTGCGCCACGGTGGGCGTGGGGACCAGGAAGGCGCGCGCGATCTCCTCGGTCGTGAGCCCGCCCAGCAGGCGCAGCGTGAGCGCCACCCGCGCCTCGGTGGAGAGCACCGGGTGGCAGCAGGTGAAGATCAGCCGCAGCAGGTCGTCGCCCACGGGGTCGTCGAGCGCCTCGTCGAGCTCGGCGACGGCCGCCTCCTGCCGCGACTCCAGCTCGTGGCCGAGCTCCGCGTGCTTGCGCTCGAGCAGCTTGCCGCGGCGGAAGGTGTCGATGGCGCGGCGCTTTGCGGCGGCCATCAGCCAGGCTCCCGGGTTGTCGGGGACGCCGGTCTCCGGCCACCGCTGCAGCGCGGCCACCAGCGCGTCCTGCGCCAGGTCCTCGGCCAGCCCCACGTCGCCGCCCGTCATCCGCGCCAGCCCCGCGATCAGCCGGGCCGACTCGATCCGCCAGACCGCGTCGATGGCGCGGTGGGTCTCCGCGGCGCTCACGGCCGTGAAAGGAGGCACGGGATCAGTCGCCCTGCTCGCAGTTGACGAGCCACGGAGTGCCGAACCGGTCGGTGAGCATGCCGAAGCGGCCGGCCCAGAAGGTCTTCTGCAGCGGCATCGCCACCTCCCCGCCTTCCGCCAGCGCGGCGAAGATGCGCTCGGCCTCGGCCGCGTCGGCGAGGTTGATCGCCAGGGACGTGCCCTGCGGCTTCCGGTAGTGCTCGGGCGGGTTGTCGGCGCCCATCAGGGTGTGGCTGGCCACGGAGAGGGTGGCGTGCATGACCCGGTCCTGCCAGCCGGGCGGCGCCTGGTCCCGCATCGGCGAGTCGCCGTAGCTCTGCATGAACTCGATCTTCCCGCCGAGCACCCGCTCGTAGAAGCGGAACGCCTCGGCGCACCGGCCGTCGAAGCTGAGGTACGGGACGATCTGCATGGTGCACCCCCTGCCGTGGGTGGTGAGGTGGAGCGCGGCCGGTCTACCGCTCCCGCGCGGGGTCGAGGACCGGCTTGACGTCGACGACCGGCGTCCCGTCGATCGCTTCCATGTCCGCCACCCGGAAGCGGGTGGGGCTCTCGGCCGCGGCGATCCGGACGCGGTGGATCCCCACGGGGTTGGGCCGGTCCGCCGAGCGGGTGCTGAACACGCCGCGCAGCGGGGCGCTCTCGTCGTCGCGCGGGTGCACGCGCAGCACGCCGCGGTCGGCGCGGTCCAGCCAGGTCAGCACCAGGACCTCCTCGCCCGCCCGCAGGTCCCTCAAGCCTTCCTCGAACCCGGGCTCGAAGACGAGCCACGCCTCGGGCGCCCCCTCGTTCCCCTGCTTCGGCGCCCGCGCGGGGTCCGTGAGCGGCGAGCTGACGCGGCCGATGGGAGTGAGCGTGAACACGTCCGCCGTCATGGGGTCGGCTCAGTCGCCCTTGTCGCAGCCGACCATCCACGGCGTGCCGAACCGGTCGACGCACATGCCGAAGCGGGCGGCCCAGAAGGTCTTCTCCATCGGCATCCGCACCTGCCCGCCTTCCGACAGCTCGCGGAAGATCCGCTCCGCCTCGCCCGGCTCCTCGACGCTGATCGACACCGAGAACCCCTGCGGCTTCTCGAAGTGCGGGGGCGGCGCGTCGGAGCCCATCAGCACGAAGTCGCCCACGCTCAGGTGGACGTGGAGGATGGAGTCGTGCTGCTCGGGCGGGGTCTGGTCCCGCACCGGCGACTCGCCGGCCGTCTGCATGAAGTCGATCCTGCCGCCCAGCACGCGCTCGTAGAAGCGGAACGCCTCGGCGCACCGGCCGTCGAAGAAGAGGTACGTGTCGATCCGCATGCCGCGCTCCTTCCGCCGGGGTTGGGGCCGGGCCCGCGCCGCGCCGCCCGCGGCCGCGGACCCGGACGAAAGGCTCAGTCGCCCTTCTCGCAGTTGACCATCCACGGGGTGCCGAACCGGTCGACGCACATGCCGAAGCCGGCGGCCCAGAAGGTCTTCTCGAACGGCATCCTCACCTGCCCGCCTTCGGCCAGGGCGTTGAAGATGCGCTCCCCCTCCGACGCCCGCTCGACGTTGATCGAAACGGACGTGCCCGCCGGCTTCTCGAAGTGCTCGGGCGGGCTGTCGGAGCCGAACAGCTTCTGGCCGTCCACGTCGAGGCTGACGTGCATGACCCAGTCCTTCCACTCGGGCGGCGTCTCGCTCCCCATCGGCGATTCGCCGAAGGTCTGCATGAACTCGATCCTGCCACCGAGCACCCGCTCGTAGAAGCGGAATGCCTCGGCGCACTGCCCGTTGAAGACGAGGTACGGGTTGATCTGCATGGCGCGCTCCTTCTGCTGGGGTCGAGGCCGGGTCTCGGTCGATTCCCGGCCGGGCGGGGGACCGCGTCTCCATCACGACGTCGAACGGGAGGCGGCGAAATCGACACGCCTCCCGACCTTGCGATTCGGGTCAGTGCGGCGGCGCGTCGAACACCTCGCGCACCTCCGAGGCGGTGCCGTCGCCCGCGATGCGGAGGAAGCGCCCGGCCAGCGCCACGGCGTCTTCCTTCGACGGCACCTCGACCAGCACGAAGCCGGCGACGAGCTCCTTGGCCTCGGTGAAGGGCCCGTCCACGACGGACACCCTGCCGCCGGAGAAGCGGACGCGGGCCGCCCCCGTGTGGCTCGGCTTGAGCCCCTCGGTGGCGACCAGCACGCCGTCCCGCCGCAGCTCGCCGATGAACCGCTGCATCTCCGGGAGCACCATGCACGCCGGAGCGGCGTCTTCCGTGTCCCGGTCGGCCTTGAACATGATCATGTACCGCATCGTCCCACTCTCCGCCTGGTTCGGGTTCGGCGTGCCGAAACGCCGGACCGCCGGAAGGAAGTCCGGCGGCCCGGTGCCTCGTCGCCCGTCCTCTGGTAACGGCGGCCCGCACGCCCGCGCAAGCCCCCAGGCGGGCCCGGGCTACGCCTGCGCGGCCAGCTCGGCGCCGGCGTGCTCCACCCCGGCGCACCCGCCGAAGTCGGCCGGCCCGAAGAGCTGGCGGATCTCGCACTCGCCGTCGCCGGCCACGTCCAGGAAGCGCCGGGTCAGCTCGACCGCCTCCTCCTTCGAGGCCGCCTCCAGGATCGCGAAGCCGGCCACCAGCTCCTTCGATTCGGTGAAGGGCCCGTCGGTCACCGACACCTGCTCGCCGGAGCGCCGGACGCGCGCCCCGAGCGCGCTCGGCAGGCACCCCTCGGTGGCCAGCAGCACGCCCCGGCTCGTCATCTCCTCGACGAGCGCGTTCATCCGCGCCATCTCCTCGGGCGTGGGGGGAGCGCTTGCCTCCGCGGCCTTGTAGATCGACAGGAATCGCATGGTCGTGTCTCCATCGGGTCAGGGTCGGGAGCCGGCCGGACGCGGGCTCCACTCGTACGTCGGGCGAGGGGCGGCGGAATCGACGGCGGCTACCGCTGCTCGGCCGCCCGCCCGCGCAGGCGCTCCACCGTCTGCCGCAGCTCGCCCGTGGGGTCGGCCGCGGCGAAGTCCTCCGCCTCGTAGACCTGGCGGATCTCCAGCTCCACCTCGCCGTTGCCGTCCAGCGGGGGCCAGCGCTTCGCCCACTCGATCGCCTCTTCCTTCGACGCCGCCTCGATCAGCGTGAAGCCGGCGACCAGCTCCTTGGCCTCGGTGAAGGGCCCGTCCGTCACGGTGGGCCTGCCGCCCGAGAACCTGACGAGCGCGCCCCTGGAGGTGGGCTGGAGCCCGTCGCCCCCGAGGAACGCGCCGGCGTCCGCGAGCTCCTCGTTGTACTTCATCATGGCGGCGAACAGCTCCTCGCTGGGAGCGGCGCCCGCCTCGGTCTCCGCGTCGGCCCTGCGGATGATCACGAACCGCATCGTCCTGGCTCCGGTTCCGGGTCCCGGCCGGGCTCGGCGTGAACCCCGGCTCTACCACGGCGTCGAACGAGGCTCGGCGAAATCGACACGCGCGGGCGATCTCTCCGCCGGACCTACTGCCGCGCGGCCACCCGCGCGCGCAGGCGCTCCTCCTCCTCGCGCAGCTCGCCCGTGGGATCGCTGGCGGCGAAGTCCTCCGTCTCGAACACCTGGCGGATCTCCACCTCGCCCTCGCGGAAGGGTGCGCGCTTGGCCCACTCGACCGCCTCTTCCTTCGACCGCACCTGGACCAACCAGAATCCGGCGATCAGCTCTTTGGTCTCGGAGAACGGCCCGTCGACCACCGTGCGCTGGTCGCCCGAGTACCGGATGCGCACGCCCTTCGAGCTGGGGTGGAGCCCCTCGCCCGCGAGCATCACTCCGGCCTTCACCAGCTCCTCGTTGAACTTCCCCATCTCCCTGAGCTCTTGCTCGCTCGGCAGGACGCCGGCCTCGGACTCGGGGTTCGCCTTGACCACGATCATGAAGCGCATCGTCGTGTCTCCTCGCGTTCGGGTTCGGTTTCTGAGCCGGGTTGCCGGACCGTCCCGGCCGGTGTGATCCCCTGCTCTACCCGTACGTCGAACGAGCCCCCGCGAATTCGACACGCCGCGCGAAGAAATTTTCACGGCGCCGCGCGGAAAAACGGTGTATCCGCCTGCCGCGCGGGCTTCCGTGCCGAAGGTGAACAAAGTACACACCAGACGCGGCGCGGAGAAGACCCGTCTTCGTCCGGTACGGGGGTTCGGCGCCGGGGCGGCTGAAGCCGCGGCAACAACGGCAGAAAGCCTCGCAAACCCCGCGAGGCTTCAACTGCAACGGCATCCGGCCACACGCACAGATCTCCGCGTGGGAGTCCGCGCAGGCGGACTTCGTGTGGTTGTTGCAGCGAATTCATTCGCCCCAGCACGGTTGCGGCGGCGCCGGGTGCGCGTCGTCCGCCCCGTTTCTTGCAGCGCCCCGCGTCCAGCACCAGGCACCGATCCGCCAACCCAACCTTCCGGAGAAGCCGGGAACGAACCCATGCGCGATACGAGATTCCTGCCCGTCGTCCCCCTGCTCGCGGCCGCCCTCTTCGCGGGGTGCGCCCCGCGCTCCGAGGCGTCCGCGGAGCCCGCGTCGGACCGGACCGCGGCGGACCAGGCCTCCCCGGCCGCGGGCGCGCCGGACCAGGCCGCCCAGCCGTGCACGCCGCTGGAGACGCGAGATCCGAACGGGACCGGCCAGCGTCCGGCATCCCAGGGGCAGACGCGCACCTGCGGCGTGCGGTCGAACGTCGCCTTCAACGTCGAGGTGGTGGCGAGGGGGCTGAACAAGCCGTGGTCGGTGGAGCCGCTCCCCGACGGCGCGCTGCTGGTCACCGAGAAGCCGGGGCGGATGCGCATCGTCTCCGCCGCGGGGCAGATCGGGCCGCCGATCGCGGGCGTCCCCGAGGTCGACGCCCGCGGCCAGGGCGGCCTCCTCGACGCGGCGCTGAGCCCGGGCTTCGCCACCGACCGCACGGTCTACTGGAGCTTCACCGAGCCGCGCGAGGGCGGCAACGGCACCAGCGTCGCGCGCGGCGTGCTCTCGGCGGACCGCACGCGGCTGGAGCAGGTGCGGGTGATCCTGCACACGCGCCCCACGTACGCCAACAACATGCACTTCGGCTCGCGGCTGGCGTTCGATCCCCAGGGGAACCTGTACGTCACCATGGGCGAGCGCTCGGACCGGCAGACGCGGCCGCAGGCGCAGCAGCTGGACAGCCACCTGGGCAAGACGCTGCGCATCCGCACCGACGGCTCGCCCGCGCCGGGGAACCCGTTCATCGGGCGGTCCGGCGCGCTGCCGGAGATCTGGACGCTGGGCCACCGCAACATCCAGGCGGCCGCCGTGGACCCGCGGGGCCAGTTCTGGACCATCGAGCACGGCACGCGCGGCGGCGACGAGCTGAACCGCATCGAGCCGGGGAAGAACTACGGCTGGCCCGTGCAGGCGTACGGCATCGAGTACCGGGGCGGCACCATCAGCTCGGCGCTGGGCGAGGCCGCGACGCAGCGCCCGGGGATGGAGCAGCCGGTCTACTACTGGGACCCGGTGATCGCGCCGTCGGGCGCGCAGTTCTACACGGGCGCCGCGTTCCCGGCGTGGCGGGGCAGCCTGTTCGTGGGAGGGCTCGCCTCGATGCGGCTGGTGCGGCTGGTGGTCGAGAACGGCCGCGTCACCGGCGAGGAGCACCTGCTCACCGACCGGGGGAAGCGCATCCGCGACGTGCGCCAGGGCCCCGACGGCGCCCTTTACGTGGTCACCGACGACGAGAACGGCGAGCTCTGGCGGATCGCGCCGCGCCGGTGAGGCGAGGTTGTCGGGTCCGAAAGGACTCAAACGCAGTCATCCTGAGGAGCCGCCGCGCCGGACCTGCGGAATGAGCGAATCCCCGGCGGCGACGAAGGATCTGCGGGTGGGTTTCGGGCGTTAGCCAGGCTGACGCGCGAATCCCGCCCGCAGATCCTTCGGGCGCACAGGCTCTCGTGCAGACGCGACTTCGGCGTGTGCGCCCTCAGGATGACAGCGTTTCCGTAGTACAGGTTTGTAGCATCCCTCTCACCCGTCCGCCGCCGCGTCCCTCACCGCCTCCGCGTTCGGCACGAAGCCGAAGAAGACCTCGATCGAGCGGATCCGGTCGCCGTCGAATGTGAAGAACTCGGTGTTGCGGAAGGTGCCGCCGGGCTTCCCCTCGGTCTCGTAGCGCACGAAGGCCTCGCCGCCCTCGGCGAAGATCTTCATGGGCTCGCGGAAGCGGAAGCTGCCCGCGTGCGGCCAGCAGTGCGCGAAGTACCTTTCCCGCGAGATGTGGTCGTCCCACGGGCTGGTGAAGGTGAAGTCGTCGGCCAGCAGATCTTCCATCGCCTCGCGGTCGACGGCCTGGTAGCTGGCGAAGTAGCGGCGGACCAGGTCCGCGATCCGGCTCTCGGGCATCTGTGGTCTCCTTCCAGGAACGGTCGACTGCTCCGCGCGCCCGTTCCACGCCGCGCGCAGCTCGCCGGCGTAGCAGGCGAGCAGGTACTCCGTCTTCGGCTTCACGGGGCACGCGCCGTTGCCGCACGCGACCCGGACGCTCTCGTCCAGCCAGGGGTCCGGCTCCAGCGCCGCCGCTCCACCGCAGAAGGGGCAGGGGCGGAGCGGGCCCACGTCCGTACGCGCCGGATGCACGGGGCTCACGGTGTCCATCACGCTCATCGCGCTCACGCGCCGGCCATGCGCAACTCGGGCGACGCCGCTTCGCCGCGTGAGCGGGCGACCAGCGCGTCGAGGCTCCACGGCCCCGCGCCGGCGAACATCAGGTACAGGTAGAAGAAGCAGTACATCACCGCGGGCATGCCCATGTTCGTGGTCGGCCAGAACGCCGTGGGCGCGTGGAACTGGAAGTACGCCACGGCCATCTCGCCCGCCAGCACGAACGCTGTCGGCCGCGTGAACAGGCCGAGCGTGATGAGCAGCCCGCCCACCAACTCGAGCACGCCGCCGATCCACATCTGCGACATCACCGGGATCGGCGGCGTGTCCGGCACGGGGCTGGGCGGGTAGCCGAACAGCTTCATCGTCCCGGCCATGATGAACATCGCGCCGGCGACGATGCGGAAGACGCTCAGCATGCGGCCGGTCCAGGGCGAAGGCGAGGGCGCGAAGATCGACATGAGGTCCTTTCCGGTTCGGGATTCCGGCGCCGACGTCCGCCGGGATTTTCGCTGCTTCATCCAGGCGACGAACGGGGTGCCGCGATTTCGACACGAACGCCCACCCCGCGCACGGGGTGGGCGTTTTCCGCGCGCGGCGTCTCACATCCGCACCAGGTACTCGCGCAGGCGGTCGAGAGTCTGGTTGGCGCCCTCCTCGGCCCCGAACTCCTCGATCACCCTGCGCAGCTCCTCGGCCGACGCGAAGAGCATGCGCATGGTGAGCCGGGTCCGGCCGCCCTCGTCGTCGAAGGTGGCGACCACCTGGAAGCTCACGTCGTCGGTGCCGTCGTCGCCGCCGTGGTCGTAGGCCAGGCGCTCGGGCCTCACCACCTCGGTGTAGACGACCTTGTTGGGATAGTCGGTGCCGTCGGGGCCGTGCATCACGAAGCGCCAGACGCCGCCCGGCCGCACGTCCATCTCGTGGGTGGTGGTGGTGAAGCCCCGCGGGCCCCACCAGTGCCCGACGTGCGCCGGGTCGGTCCACGCCTCCCACACCAGCTCCCGCGGCGCGTCGAACACGCGCGTGAAGGCCATCTCGCGCTCCGCGGCGTTCGCGGCGGCGGCGCCGGTGCTGCTCGTGTCTGCGGTCATCTCGATCCTTCCTGTTCCGTCGTTCGCGAGGGCGGGGGTGCGCGGCCGGTTCCGGCCGCGTGGAAGCTCATCGCGTTGTTGAAGCGCCCGCCAGGTACTCCTCCAGGCGGTCCAGTCCCTCGATCCAGCCCTGCACCTCGCCCCGGTCCTCCTCGAGGCCCATGTGCCGGGCGGTGACCCGCGTCCCGCCGCCGTGCTCGGCGAAGGTGACCGTGATCGTCATCTCCGGGGGGAAGCCGGGGCGCTCGACGCGGCCGCCGGCCTCGTCGGAGAAGAAGCAGGTGAAGGCGATCCGCTCCGGCGCGGCGACCTCGCGGTAGACGCCCGCGACCCAGACGTCTTCGTCGCCGGGGAGGCGGTGGCAGTAGTGCAGGGTTCCGCCGGGGCGGGCGTCCAGCCGGCAGAAGGACAGGGTGGAGTTCCTGGGCCCCCACCAGCGCGCGAAGTGCTCCGCTTCGGTCCAGGCGCGGAACACCAGGTCGCGCGGCGCGCCGAAGTCGCGCGTGACGACGAGGTCGCCGTCCGCCCACGCCACCTGCGCCGGGGCGGCGGCCGTGCTAGGGATTCCCGCTGTCATCGCTCTTCTTCCTGGTCTGCAGTTCACGGAGGTACTCGTCCAGCCGGGCGAAGCTCTCCTCCCAGTGGCGGCGGTACTGCTCCACCCAGTCCTCCACCTCCTTCAGCGGTTCCGCCTGCAGCCGGCAGGGCCGCCACTGCGCCTCGCGGCCGCGCTCGATCAGCCCCGCGCGCTCCAGCACCTTCAGGTGCCGGGAGACGGCGGGCATGCTCATGTCGAACGGCGCCGCCAGCTCCGTCACCGTGGCCTCGCCCCGGGACAGGCGCGCCAGGATCGCCCGCCGCGTGGGGTCGGCGAGGGCCGCGAAGGTGGCGCTGAGGCGATCCGTCGGCATCGTTCACTTAGCCTCTCTGTTAATTAACCTATATGTTAAATAAAATCGACGGGCCGGTGTGTCAAGGGGCTCTTTCGACCGGGCTATCTCCGGGCCGGGCGGCTGGAAGCCGCAGCAACAACGGCAGGAAGCCTCCTGCGGAGGCTAGTTCCGCGTGGAGACTGGCTTCTGGAGTGGCAGGGTCAAGATTGTCGGTCGTGAAGCGCCTCCCCTTTCCTCCACGCCGATCCAAGCCTCGCCGCGCGCCGACCTCACCCCCGCGCCGAACCCTGCGAGGCGAGGCTTCCTGCTGTTGCTGCGACTTCAGTCGCCTTTGTCCGAGCGCCGCCCCAAGGCTACATTCTCCCCGCACTCGATTACCCGTCTCCCGAGCCCGCCGATGCCCGTCCCGCCGTTCGCCATCGACCCCGACATCCACCGCGCCGAGACGCTGCCGGCCGAGGTCTACCACGCGCCGGAGTGGTACGCGCGGGCGCGGGAGCGGGTGTTCGCGCGCAGCTGGCAGCTGGTGCGCGGGGCCGAGCGGGTGAAGGCGCCGGGGCACCTGCTGCCGTTCACGCTGCTGGAGGGGTGCCTGGACGAGCCGCTGGTGCTGGCGTGCGGGGAAGACGCGGTGGTGCGCTGCCTCTCCAACGTCTGCACGCACCGGGGCACGGTGGTGTGCGAGGGCGAGACGCACGCGCGGACCTTGCGCTGCCGCTACCACGGGCGGCGCTTCGCGCTGGACGGGAAGATGACCTTCATGCCCGAGTTCGAGGGCGTCGAGAACTTCCCCTCGCCGGCGGACGACCTGCCGCGGCTGCCGCTGGAGCGCTGGGGTCCGCTCTCCTTCACGGCGGTCGACCCCGCGTGCACGTTCGACGAGTGGATCGGGCCCGTGCGCGAGCGCGTGGGCTTCCTGCCGCTGGACGAGCTCGTCTTCGACCCGGCGACCTCGCGCGACTACCTGCTGAACGCCAACTGGGCGCTGTACGTCGACAACTACCTGGAGGAGTTCCACATCCCCTTCGTGCACGCCTCGCTCTCGGACGCGCTGGACTACTCCACGTACCGCACCGAGACCTTCGCCTGGTGCAGCCTGCAGCTGGGCACCACGAAGCACGCGGCCGAGGCGTTCGCGCTCCCGGCCGGCCACCCCGACCGGGGCGAGCTGATCGCGGCGTACTACTGGTGGCTCTTCCCCAACCTGATGCTCAACTTCTACCCCTGGGGGCTGTCGGTGAACGTGGTGCAGCCGCTGGGGCCGGAGCGCACGCGCGTCTCCTTCCTCTCGTACGTGGGGGACGCGGCGAGGCGCGCCTCGGGCGCCGGGGCGGACCTGCACCGCGTGGAGATGGAGGACGAGGAGGTGGTGGAGGCCGTGCAGAAGGGCGTGCGCTCGCGCCTGTACCACCGCGGCCGCTACTCGCCGCGCCGCGAGGTGGGGACGCACCACTTCCACGGCCTGCTCGCGGCCGCGCTGGGGGGAGAGTAGGCGGCGGACGGCGAACTCCCGTCCGGAGCAAGGGTTGACGGGCCGATTCACCCGCCCTAGCGTGGAGACATGGACTACCGCGAGCGCATCACCATCGAGCCGGACAAGCGAGGCGGCAAGCCGTGCATCCGCGGCATGCGGATCACGGTGTACGACGTGCTCGGCTACCTGGCCTCAGGCATGAGCGAGGCCGAGGTCCTGGCCGACTTCCCCTACCTCGAGCCCGAAGACATCCGGGCCTGCTACGCCTTCGCGGCGGACATCGAGCGCAAGCTGGTGGCGGTCCCCGGCCTGTGAGGCTCCTCTTCGACCAGAACCTCTCGCCGCGGCTGGTGCGTCTGCTGGCCGACATCTACCCCGAGTGCATGCACGTGCACATGCTGGGGATGGGCGCGGCCTCCGACACCGAGATCTGGGCGTACGCGGCGGAGAACGGCTACACCGTCGTCTCCAAGGACTCCGACTTCCACCAGCGCAGCCTTCTGCTGGGCGCCCCGCCCAAGGTCGTCTGGCTACGCCTGGGAAACTGCTCCGTCGCGGAAACCGCTTCCCTGCTGAGGGAGCGGTTCATCTCCGTGAGCTACTTCCACGACGACCCCGAGGCCGCGTTCCTGGCGCTTTCCCCCGGCGTCTGATCTCGCCGTTTCGCGCCTGAGATTCGTGTCATCAGAGGAAATCACAATGATCCCGACCATCACGATAGACCTTCCTGACTGGATCGACGGCGCCGTGGAGTGGGAGCGGCGCTACGGGACCGACGAGGAGAAGATGCGCCTGGCCGTCGAGCTGTCGCGGCAGAACGTGCTGCAGGGCACGGGCGGGCCGTTCGGCGCCGTCGTCTTCGACCGGGAGAGCGGCAGGGCGGTGGGGGTGGGGGTCAACAGCGTGGTGCGGCTGAACAACTGCACGCTGCACGGCGAGATGGTGGCGTTCATGATGGCGCAGGCGCGGCTCCGCTCGTTCTCGCTGCGCACGCCCGGCGGCCACGAGCTGGTGACCAGCTGCGAGCCGTGCGCCATGTGCCTGGGCGCCACCCTCTGGAGCGGCGTCACCCGCGTGGTGTGCGGCGCCCACCGCGACGACGCGCGGCGGCTGCACTTCGAGGAGGGCCCCGTCTTCCCCGAGTCGCACGACTACCTGCGCGAGCGCGGCATCGAGATCGTGCACGGGGTGCTGCGCGCGGAGGCCAACGAGGTGCTGGAGCTCTACCGCTCCCGCAAGGGCGCCATCTACAACGGGTGAGCCGGATGCGCACCACGCTCGACCCGCACGAGCTGCTCGACCAGGCCTCGCGGCTGCGCAAGGTCAACCAGGCGCTCGCGCGGCAGTACCCGGGCGACGAGGGCGCGCGCCAGCCGGTGCACACCGTCTACGGCGGCGCGCACCTCTTCCGCGCCGACACCGCCGTCAAGCTCGGCGCCCTCGCCCGCCGCGCGCTGGAAGAATACGCCCCCGACGCGGCGACGCTGGTCGAAGCCGTGGGGCTCCCCGGCGGCGTCCTGGCCGGGCGGGTGTACGCGCGCGTGGCCGACAAGCTGGCGCGCGAGCCGGTGGAGGACTTCCGGCTGGACTTCGAGGACGGCTTCGGCCACCGCCCCGACGCCGAGGAGGACGCGACCGCGACCTCCGCCGCGGGCGAGGTGGCGCGCGGGCTGGCGGAGGGGACGCTGCCGCCGTTCGTCGGCATCCGCGTCAAGCCGCTCACCGAGGAGCTGCACGAGCGCAGCGTCCGCACGCTGGACCTGTTCCTGACGGCGCTGCTGGAGAACACCGGGGGGCGGCTGCCGCCCGGCTTCGTGCTCACGCTGCCGAAGGTGACCGCGGCCGAGCAGGTGGACTACTTCGGCGACGTGCTGGAGACGCTGGAGGCGCGGCTGGGGCTGGAGCCGCGGAGCCTGCGCTTCGAGATCATGGTCGAGACGCCGCAGGCCGTGGTGGGCCCCGACGGGCGCGCCGCGCTCCCCGCCCTGGTGCGCGCGGGAACCGGGCGGATCGCGGCGGCGCACTTCGGCGCCTACGACTACACGGCGGGGCTGGGGATCACCGCCGCGCACCAGCACCTGCGCCACCCCGCGTGCGACTTCGCCCGGCACGTGATGCAGGTGTCGCTCGCGGGCACCGGCGTGCGGCTCTCGGACGGCGCGACCACGGCGATGCCGGTCCCCGTGCACCGGGCTGCGCCGGAGGGGCCGCCGCTCACCGCCGCGCAGCTCGCCGAGAACCGCGCCGGGATGCACCGCGCCTGGCGGCTGCACTACGACGACGTGCGCCACTCGCTGGCGCACGGCTTCTACCAGGGGTGGGACCTGCACCCGGCGCAGCTGGTGACGCGCTACGCGGCGGTATTCGCGTTCTTCCTGGAGAGCGTGGAGCCGGCGGCGGCGCGGCTCCGCAACTTCGTGGAGCAGGCGGCGCGGGCCACGCTGTCGGGCGGCGTGTTCGACGACGCGGCCACGGGGCAGGGGCTGCTCAACTACTTCCTGCGGGCGATCAACTGCGGCGCCCTCACCGAGGCCGAGGCGCTGGAGATGACCGGCCTCACCCTCGACGAGCTGCGCGGCCGCTCCTTCCTGCACATCCTCCAGAGCCGGCGCTGAGCCCCCTCCCCCGCGCGACCCTCGGCTGCTCGTTCCTCGCAGCCGGAGGGCGCGCTCCCCTCCCCCGCTGCGCGGTTGAGGGGAACGGCAGAGCCGACACCCACCTCATCGCATCAAAGCAAAACGCTGTCATCCTGAGGGTGCATGCGCCGAAGCCGCGTCTGCGCCGGCGTTCGTGCGCCCGAAGGATCTGCGGGTGGGGACTGCGCGAAAGGTTGGCTGATACCATTTTTCATAGCAAAGTTCTAGATATTCAGTATCCGGCGTGACATCTTAGAGGTCCGAGGAGGAGGGTTCCGTCCCCTGTGACTCGGAGGAGCTGATGGCGCGCCGAACCAAGCTGGAGACGCACCTGACGCCGGAGCAGCTGAAGCAGCGCTTCCAGGCGGCGACGGACCGGTCAGAGCGCAACCACTTCCAGGCCCTCTGGCTCATCTCGCAGGGGCACACGCAAGCCGAG
>DASVWD010000102.1 GCA_036389795.1 Longimicrobium sp. | reverse complement strand
AGAGACTATTGAGGAACCGCTCCTTTGGTGTTTCAGCACGCGAAATCAATCCCAAATCCGTGGCTGATTCCCTCTGCGGAGGCTCTGTAGACCACCCAGTAGGACCTCCGAGTGCGCCAAAGTGACGTTTCTCAAAAGTCTCTAAGGCGGCGGGTGAGGGCCCCCGCCGCCGCCCGGACTCACCCGCCGTCCCGCATCTCCCCCCTCGCTCGTTCTCTCCGGACGAACTTCCACCCAGCCGCGGCCGTGGACCGAAGCGTCCACGACGGCGAATCCGTCCATCCACCGGAGAAGCGAACATGGCCCGACGGCTCGACGCGCTGCTGGGGCCGCCGGCGCTCGGCGCGCTGGCGCTGCTGCTGCTGAACGACTTCGTCCTCAAGGCCGCCTTCCCGGGCGCGCTCACGGGCAAGCTCTCCGACTTCGCCGGCCTCTTCCTCTTCGCCGTCTTCTGGTCCGCGCTCTTCCCGCGGCACCGTGCCCAGGTCGCGCTCCTCGCCGCCGCCGGCTTCGTGCTCTGGAAGTCGCCCCTCGCGCAGCCGGCGATCGACGCCTGGAACGCTCTGGGCCCCTTCCCCGTCGCCCGCGTGGTGGACCCCACCGACCTTGTCGCCTTGCTCGTGCTCCCGCTCGCCTGCGCCTGGCGACCCGGGCCGCGCGTCGGCCCGGCGGCGCGGCGGCTGCTGGGCCCCGCGGCGGCCGCGATGTGCTTCTTCGCGTTCGCGGCCACCTCGCGGGCGCTGCCGCAGATCCTCGTCCCCGACGCCACCTACGACTTCCCCTTCTCCCGCGCGGAGCTGCTCCGGCGCATCTACGAGCTGCGGCTGTCGTACGAGGACCTGGGCACTCCCCCCGAAGCCAGTCCGGAAGGCCCCGACCGGTTCCTGCTCTCGCTGCCGCCCGTCGGCACCCCGCGGCAGGGCGGCCACGACCTGGACGCGGTGCTCCTGGAGCTGGAGGCGAGCAGCACGCCCACGGGGAGCGCCCTCTACGTGGTGAGCGCGGGGAGCTTCGGCGCCAGGCTCCACCCCGACTCGGTGCGCGCCGCCTTCGAGCGCCGGGTGGTGGAGCCGCTGCGCCGGGGCGAAGCCGCCACGGTGCACGCCGGGCCCGAGACCGCGGGCCGCGACGAGCACTTCCGCCCGCGGGTGCTTTCGCCCGCCGCGCTCACCGAGCCGCGCGGGCGCGTCACTGTCTCGCTGGCGCGGCCGGCGTACGTGGCGCTGGTGGAGGTCACCCCCGAGGAGCGCTGGCACCTGATCTACCCCACGGGCGACGCCGACAACCGGCTCCTCCCCGCCGGCACCCACACGCTCGTGACGACCTGCGCGAGCTCCACCGTCCGGCCGATCCCCCCCGAGCAGGACGTGCCGGTGTGCGGCGTGGCCCGGCCGGTGAGGCCCGAGGAGGTCCGCCTCCGCACCGCGAGCCTCCGGCACTGCACGCAGGCCGGACCGCCGCGGGGGCGCGTCGTCTGGCCCGGGAAGCTGATGATGCTGGCGGCCGAGAAGCCGATCCGCCGCGAAGAGCTCGCGCGTGCCGTCGAGGGGCGCTGCCTGACCAGCCTGATGGTGGAGAACGTCGGCGTCGGCGGCCCGCTCCACATCCTCGGCAAGCGTGCCGACGCCGGGGCCTGGGCGGGGGCGGAGTACGTGCTGCGCCGCTGATCCCATTTTGCGGAGGATCGTTCGGAATCGAGATCCGTAACGGAATGCCTCACACGGAGGAAACGGGGAAATCGGCGCGGGTGCCGAAAACGCTTGTAAATCCTTGATGTTCCGGAAGGCCTACCGGACTTTCCGCGCTGAAATGCCGCGTTTTCGCGGCAAACCTATCCTAGGACCTATCCCATCAAGGCCGCGATTCGCGTCTCGGACCACCGGTGCGCGGGGGCGGCGGGGACAAAGCCCCTTCGCGCCCGTCGGAACATCCCACACCGCGGCGCATCCACGAGATCGGCCGGGCGCGATGAATCGCGCCGCTACTTATGATATCGGGTGATTTTCCCGATCTCGGGACCTCTGGATGGAGCCGGGACGTCGTTGGCCCGACAGGGAAATGAAGCACCGCGATGATCGGCGCCCCAACCGCGATAGCTGCGCGCGTCGATATGAAAACGCCGGCCGCCATAGATTCCAAGGCCAATCCCAGCGCGTGCGCCTTCTCGCTGGTGAATGGCGCACAATGTGGAAATCAAACGATCACGCGTGACCGCGCGGTCTACGGGAAGCAGATCGATGGCATAGAATTCCTTGTGTGCACTGGCCGGCGCCCCGCCCACGCAGGCATTGAACGCCGGATCGCGATAGGCCGAGACGACCCGCACATCACCAATCGCCGGCTCGACGTGATCGCGGATGAAGCGCAGCACCGGGATAATGTTCGGCCAGTCCTTGTCGGGTGGAGCGACAAAGGGCTCGACGAGGCACTTCGGTTTCAAACGGTCGGCGATCCACAGATCGTACGCAGGAACGACGCCTCCCACGCCAAGCGCGCTCAGCATTGCCTCGAAACGAGCAAAGGCTTCAGCCCTGGCGGGGGCCTCACTGCTCCACCGGCGGAACTCAGCCTCGGTCGCCACGGGACGGCGCGCCGCGACACACCCTGCAGCGAGCACCGCGAGCAACACAACCCATCGCGACCATCGGCGTTCGCGCATCAAATCCCCCTGTTCCAGCCGCTCCACCTTCCGCGCGAGCCACATCTGGCAATGACGCGTCAGCCGTTCCGCCGCCCCCGCCGTAGCCGACGAATATCTCCGCCTGGTGACGGAAACGCCGTGGTTTGATCTGAATCGAACGAGCATGGTAGACGCTGCAAAGAACCGATGAACGCTCCGCCTCCGTCTCGAGCACCTCCGACGTGTGCTCGTCGGGGAAGCAGAAGTGCATGTCCGCGCCCAAGTGCTACACCAGCCGTACACCGGCTCTGCAGGCGGCGGTAGCAGGGGCGCGCGTCCAGCGCTCGCGGTCCACCGCGCCGAGCAGCCTCCCGGTTCCCGGCGCCACCACCAGCAGGAAGCGGCTGCATCCGCTCCGCCACCCGGGGCCCCCGTGCGGCCTCCGGCACTCGCAGGGGCGCGGGCGGCAGAGGCGCGCCGCAGCATGCGGGCCTTTCTCACCGAGGCCGAGCGAGGCCAAAAGAAAGCCGCATGAACCTATCCCATACCTATCCCAGCCCGGCTGGGTGCCGGATTGTTCCGGGTGGCGCAAGTTGCGGCCAGAGCGCTGCTTAGCGGGTTGCGGAGCGATTGCTGAAACGGGTTCGGCGGTGACACGGAGTCAACGGAGTTGACGGAGGAACTTCATTGCTGTTCTCCGTTGACTCCGTTAACTCCGTGTGAGACCCCTATGATCCGTCACCGTAGGCGGGAAGGGGTATCGTCAGCTCCTTCCTCTCATGCGCGAGGAGAGCAAGCGGTGGAATTCAGGAGAGCGAGCGAGTACGGCGCGAACGAGCTGCTGGCGCTGTGGAACGCGGGGTACACGGGCTACTTCGTGCCGGCCGAAGCCACGGCCGAGCGGTTCGCGCGGCACTTCGAGTGTGCGCCGGCTGACCTGGAGCGCTCGGTGGTGATGACGGTGGAGGGGCGGCCGGCGGGGTTCTCGTACCTGGCGCAGCGCGGCCACCGCGGGTGGATCGCCGGGGTGGGGATCGCGCCGGAGTTCCGCGGGCGCGGGCTGTCGTACCCGCTGATGGAGGAGCACGTCCGCCACTTCCGCGCGTGGGGGCTGCGCCACGTCCAGCTCGAGGTCTTCGTGCAGAACTGGGCGGCGCGCGTCTACGAGCGCGTGGGCTTCCGCGCCACCCGCCGCCTGCCGCTCCTGCGGGGCGCCACGCCGGTGGCGGGCGAGGCGCTCCCGGCCGTCCCGCTGGCCGCGGCGCTGGAGCACCACGCGCGGCTGCACGGCGAGTGGCCGGCGAGCTGGAACCGCGAGCCGCCCTGGCTCGCCTGCGCGGCGGGGATGAACGCCCCGCCGCACGTCGTCGTAACGGGCCCGGAGGAGCGGCCGGCGGGCTATCTGGCGGCGGCGGCCGAAAGTGACCCGCTGTGGATCATGGACGCCGCCGCCCTGGACGAGGCCGCCGCGGCGCGCCTGCTCGCCTCGCTGGGCGCCGCGCACCCGGGCCGGCCGGCGGTGATCGTCAACGAGCCGGAGGGAAGCCCCGTGCACCGCGCCCTCCTCGCCGCCGGGTGGGCGGAGGAGTCTGCGCAGCTCGAGATGCACTGGACGGGGTGAGACTCACGGGTTGCCCTCTCGGAGCCACGGGAGAAGGAGACACCTGGAAGGCGCGCGGCGAAACGGATGCGGAAGGGGATGCGGTTGAAGCCTCGCGGGGTCTGCGAGGCTTTCCGTTGTCCCGGCGGGTGTCTTCAGGCACTCGCCGCCGGGACACTCGCGCGCCCCGGCATTCGCGCCAGGCGCGGAGGACGCGTCCGAACGAGCGGTTTGCGGGGGCCCTTGCACTTCGCCTTGCCGGACCCGCCGCTCAGCCCCGCGCGTTCCGGACCGCGATCATGGCGTTCTCGTGGCGGGCGCGCGAGGCGTCGGAGAGCGTCTGGAAGCGGCGGCTCTCCTGCTGGATCGCCTCCTGGAGCGCCAGGAACTCGCGGCTGAGCTCCGCGACCCGGCGCGCCGTCTCCCGCGGGTCCGGCGCGGTGTCCGGGGCGCGGCCGGCCGGCGGCTCCACCAGGGCGGCCAGGGCGGCCGCGTGCTCGCCCAGGCGGCGGCGCACGTCCGCGAGCCAGCGCATGTGCCGGGCGTCGCGCGGGCCCTGGCGGGAGTCCAGGCCGGGCACCGGCCGCAGCAGGCTGTCGAGCGCGGCCACCGCGGCGCGCAGCGACTCCAGCCGCGCGCGGGCCGAGTCGAGCGCGGCCTGCGTCTGCGGCGAGGCGGTCCGCTGGGCCGCCGCGCGGGCGGGCAGCGCGGCTAGAAGCGCGAGCGCCGCCGGGATTGCGGCGCGGAGCAGGGACCGGGACGTGGGCATGAAGACCTCCGGGAGGGAAGCGGACGCGAGCGTCCCGGGGCAAAGGTAGTCCGTTTCCAGGGGAGGGGCCAGCTTCCGCACGGGCGCCCCGTCCCCGACTCCGCCGCGGGGCACGCCCGGATCTTGCAGGACGTTCCGCCCTTCCCAACGGGCTCCTGCCCTCTCCCACCGACGGATCAGCGCACCGACGGAAAATGACCGACGCGCCCGCGGCCTCGGACGCAACCCCCTCTGCCGGCCCTCCTTCCGCCGGCCCGCACCGCCTCGCGGACCTCCCCCGCACTCCCGCGCTCGCCTGGGTCGCGGCGGTCCTCGCACCCGCGGCCGCCCTGGGAGTGGCGCTGGTGCTCCCCGGCGTCTTCGAGACCAACTTCTTCTTCCTCTTCCTGGCCGGCGTGGTGGTGTCCGCCTGGCTGGGCGGGCTGGGCCCGGGGCTGCTGGCCACGCTCCTCTCGGCGCTGGCCATCCCCTTCCTCCTGGAGCCGCGCCACCGCTTCGCCATCCACGACGCAGGCGATGTGGGAAAGCTGGCCGCCCTGGCGGTGCTGGGCGGGATCGTCTCCCTCCTCTGCGACCGCATGCGCCGGGCGTGGCAAAGCGCGGAGCGGCAGGCGGAGGAGAACGCGCGGCTGGCGATGCAGCTCCAGGAGCAGACGGTGGAGCTGGAGACGCAGAGCGAAGAGGCCCAGGCGCTCAACGAGGAGCTGGAGCAGCAGATCGAGGAGGCCACCGCGCTCCGGCTGGAGCTGGAGGCGGCCAACCGGCAGCTGCGCGCCGCCGGCGCCGAGGCCGACGCGTCGCGGCTCAGGCTGGCGAGCGTCCTGGAGACGATGGTGGAGGGGGTGGCGCTGGTGGACCCGGAGGGGCGCATCACCTACGCCAACGCGGCCGCCGCGCGCATCCTGGGCGCCGAGCGGCCGCGCGAGCTGCACGGGGTGCGCTTCGACGACCCGCGCTTCCACCCCGCGGGGCCCGACGGCGCGCCGCTTCCCTCCGACCAGGCCCCGGTGGCGCGGGTGCTCAGCACCGGCCGGCCCGTGGCGGCACAGGAGGTGGAGATGCGCGCCGACGCTCGCCGCTCGTTCCTGCGCGTGGGCGCCGCCCCGCTCCGGGGTTCCGAGGGGGCGCTCACCGGCGTGGTGGTCTCGTTCGACGACGTGACGGCCGATCGCGAGGCGGAGGCCGCGCTGCGCGAGAGCGAGGCCCGCTTCCGCGCCATGGCCGACAGCGCCCCGGTGCTGATCTGGACCGCCGGGCCCGACGGGCGCTGCGACTACTTCAACCGCCCCTGGCTGGAGTTCACAGGCCGCGCCCTGGAGCAGGAGCTGGGCGACGGGTGGATCGAGGGGGTGCACCCGGACGACCGCCCGCGCTGCCTGGCCCTCTACCGTTCCGGCATCGAGGCGCGGCGCGCGTTCCAGGTGGAGTACCGCCTGCGCCGCCGGGACGGCGAGTACCGCTGGGTGCTGGACCACGGGGCGCCGCGCTTCGCGCCCGACGGCTCGTTCGCGGGCTTCATCGGCAGCTGCATCGACATCACCGAGCGCCGCGAGGCCGAAGAGCGGCAGCGCTTCCTGGCCGAGGCGGGCACCGTGCTGGCCTCGTCGCTCGAGTACGAGGAGACGCTGCGCCAGGTGTGCCGCCTGTCGGTGCCGGCCGTGGGCGACTTCGTGATCGTGGACCTGCTGGACGACGACGGGGGAGTGCACCGGGTGGACGCCGTGCACGCCGACCCCGCCGCGGAGCCGCTGATGGCGGTGCTGCGCCGCCATCCTCCCGACCTCTCGCGCGGCTCGGGGCACCCGGCGGCCGGGGTGCTGCGCACGGGGGTGCCGAAGGTGGCCAACGACCTCGCCCCGGGCGCGCTGGACCCGGTGCTGGGCGACCCGGAGCACCGCGCCGCGATCCGGCGGCTGGCGCCCACGGCGTACATGGTGGTGCCGCTGGTGGCGCGGGGGCGCATCCTGGAGGCCATCACCTTCTCGGCGGCCGGCTCGGCTCGGCGCTACGACGAGGCCGAGCTGGTGCGGGCCGAGGAGCTGGCGCGGCGGGCGGCGTTCGCCATTGACAACGCGCGGCTGTACGAGCGGGCGGTGGAGGCCAACCGCGCCAAGGCCGACTTCCTGGCGGTGATGAGCCACGAGCTGCGCACGCCGCTGAACGCCATCATCGGCTACACCGACCTCTTCCTGTACGGCGTGCCGGCGCCGCTCCCCGACGCGATGCGCCCGCAGATGGAGCGGGTGAAGAGCGCCGCCCGCCACCTGCTGGAGCTGATCGAGGAGATCCTGACCTTCGCGCGGCTGGAGGCGGGGCAGGAGGAGGTGCGCGCGGCCCGCGTGAGCGCGGCGGCCGTCGTGCAGGAGGCGGCCGCGCTGGTGGAGCCGCTGGCGCTGGAGCGGGGGATCGCCTTCCGGGTGGAGGGCCCCGAGCCCGACTTCGCGATGGTGGCCGACGCCCGCAAGGTGCGGCAGGTCCTGGGCAACCTGCTGGGCAACGCGGTGAAGTTCACCGAGCGCGGCCGCGCGCTCCTCCAGGTCCGCCGCGAGGGCGGCGAGGCCGTGTTCGTGGTGAGCGACACGGGGATCGGCATCGCCCCCGGGCAGATGGAGCGCATCTTCGAGCCCTTCTGGCAGGCCGACCAGGGGCTGATGCGCTCGCACGGCGGCGCGGGGCTGGGCCTGAGCGTCGCGCGCCGCCTCGCGCGCCTCATGGGCGGCGACGTCACCGCGGAGAGCGCCGTCGGCGAGGGGAGCCGGTTCACGCTGCGGCTGCCGGTCGAGTACGGAAGTACGTGAGTACGGAAGTACGAGGTACGGGGTACGAAGTACGGGGTACGAGACTGCACCTCCACCCGGACACCTCGCCTCGCCTAAATTCGCACTTCGCACTTCGCACTTCGTACCCTTATGCACCCCCGCGCCGCCAGCCTGATCCGCGAGCTCGCGCTCCAGCCGCACCCCGAGGGCGGGTTCTACCGCGAGGTGTTCCGCTCCGCGCTGGGCGTGCGGCCCGACGACGGGCGGCCGGCGCGCTCGGCGCTCACGGTGATCTACTTCCTGCTCGCCGGAGGCGGGCACAGCCGCTGGCACCGGGTGGCCTCGGACGAGGCGTGGTGCTGGATCGAAGGCGACCCTCTGGAGCTGTTCCGCGTCGACGCCGACGGGGAGGACTGCATCCGGGAGATGCTGGGCGCGCCGGGCGAGGAGTGCGAGGGGGTGCGCGTGGTGCCCGCCGGCCAGTGGCAGGCGGCGCGGACCACGGGAGATTACACGCTCGTCTCCTGCGCGGTGGGCCCCGGGTTCGACTTCGCCGACTTCGCGCTCCTCGCCGACCACCCGCTCGAGGCCGACGCCGTCCGCCACCGCTTCCCCCACGTCGCCGGGATGATCTGAGCGGATGGTGGGTGATCCGTAGGGGCGAGGCATGCCTCGACCGGCGGATGCCGGCTCACGCGCGGCAGGCGGCCTCTTGCGCAGGGGCCGCCTGTGCTCGGACTCGCATGCTCGCCCCTACGAGTCACAGCGCGTCCAGAAGGCAGGGCGCTAGCCTTCGCTTCCGCCCCGCGTCAGTGCTCCCGCCCGCCCGCGCGGTGGTCGCCGCGCTGGAAGGCCAGGAACTCGTGGACGGCCCGGAGCGCCTCGGGGTCGGCGGTGCGGATGCGGACCTCGCCGCCGCGCGGGAGGTCGCGGTAGGTGTAGGTGATGACGCCGCGCCTGGCCGCCATCGACGCCGCGCCGGGGACCTCGCGCATGTGCACCGCCGCCGGCGCGCTGAAGTCGCCCCGCGAGAAAGCGCCGGCGATCTCCCGGAGGTGCCGGCGGATCGTCGCGACCCCTTCCGGATCGTCCGCGTCGCGCTGCAGCTCGATGCGGCCGCCGTCCGGCAGCGCGTCGAAGCAGTGCGTCGACGTGTACTGGTCCACGCCCATCACGATCTTCCCCCGCGCCTGCACCCCGGCGAAGGCGCTGTCCGCCGCCCCGCCCGCGTGCTGGTGGCCGCCCTGCGCGTGCGCCGCGTGCCCGGCGTGGGCCGCGTGATCCGCGTGGCTCATGCTCCCGCCCTCCCCCTGCATCCCGCCGCACCCGCCCGTGTGCCCCCCGTGCTCCTGCGCGGCGGCGGGGGCGGCGGCCAGCAGGAGCGCGGCGGCCAGCGTCAGTGTCGTCCGCATCGAGATCTCTCCGGATCGAAGTCTTCGTTCAGGTTCGCATGCGCCGGGCCTTTCGTCCCGCGCGATCCCGAATGTAGACTGCGGGGCCCCGTCGCGAAGGAACCTGGGTTCCATCCCCGTGATCGACGAGACGCTGCTGGACCGCGCGCGGATCTTCCGCGACCTGAACGCCGCCGCCCGCCGCGAGCTGGCCGCGCGCGGCGTGGCGCGGCGCTTCGCGGCGGGGGAGCTGCTGTGGGCCGAGGGGACGCCGGCGCGCGGGCTGTTCGTGGTGCTCGCCGGCCGCGTGCGCGTGGTGCGCGCGCCCGGCGGACGGCAGCACGTGATCCACGCGGAGGGAGCGGGCGCCACGCTCGGCGAGCTGCCGCTCTTCGAGGGCGGCGCCTACCCGGCCACGGCCGTCGCCGCCGAGCCGACGCTCTGCCTGGTGCTGGACCGCGCGACGATCGAGGCCGCCATCGCCGCGGACCCGTCGCTCGCGTTCGCGCTGCTGCAGGGGCTCGCCCGCCGCGTCCGCACGCTCATCGCGCGCCTGGGCGCCGTGCGCGGTAAGAGCGTGCGCGCGCGGCTGGCCGGCTGGATCGTGCACCGCGCGGAAGCGGAGGGCGCCTTCACCCTCGGCGCCACCCAGGCCGAAGTCGCCGAAGAGCTGGGCACCGTCCGCGAGGTGGTGGTCAAGGAGCTGCGCGCCCTCCGCGCCGCGGGCATCCTCCGCTCCGCCGGCCGGGGCCGCTGGGAAGTGGCCGACCCCGCTCGGCTGCGGGAGATCGCGCGCGACGGCGAAGGCTGAGCATCCCACGAAAAGACAACCGCATTTCTCACGCAGAGTCAGCAGAGGAAGCAGAGAGCTCACCGCTTTCTGTGGTTCTCCTCTGCTACCTCTGCTTCCTCTGCGTGAGGCAAGGCCGTTCAGCCGTTGACGGCAGCCTCCGACTCGCGCTCCACCTGCTGCAGCACGCGGGCGTGGATGCGGTGCAGGAGCCACTCCGCGATCGGCCGCCAGTACGCCTGCGGGTGGATGTCGAGCGTGTACCAGGTGCTCCCCTCCAGCCGCGTCCGCCCCCCGGGGAGCTCCACCAGCCGGAACTCGCCCCGCACCGAGCGGAAGAAGCCCCGCACGTGCGGCGCGTAGACCGTGCGGTACGGGCTCCACTCCTCCAGCGCGGGCGGCTGCTCGGTCACGTCGAACGCCAGGCGGCGGGGCGCCTCCCACGCCGTGATCGGCTCCACGAAGGCGCCCGTCGAGAACTCGCAGTGCCGCACCGCGCCCACCCCCGAGCCCACGATCCGCGCGCGGACCGGGTACGCCACCCCCAGCCGGAAGGGGAGCCCGGGGCGCGCCTCGATCTCGCGGAAGCGGATCACGTTCTCCCACACCCGCTCCGGCGGCGCCTCCACCACGATGCTGGTCACCGCCTCGTAGACCGGCGGGGGCGGCGCCGCCCGGTCGCCCACCGCCGCCATGGGGAGGAGCAGGAGGCTGTACGCCGTGCTCGCCGGACGCACCCGGCCGTGGACGGCCACCGCCCGCCCCACCGCGCCGCCCAGCAGCCCCACCACCGCGCAGATGGGGAACGCCATCACCAGGCACACCGCCCCCTCCAGCGCGAAGAGGATGAGCGAGCCGCCCACCAGGAATAGGCTCAGCAGCACCACGCTCCGGGTCTCCCGGCGCGTGCGCGGGTGGCCGTGGTTGTGGATGTAGGCCGAGAGCAGCCCCAGCACGAACGGCGTGGCCAGGAAGAGCGAGAGCCCGTAGCTCTCCAGCGCCAGCGCGTTCAGCGCCACCGCGGCCACGCCCACCCCGATGCTGACCGCGACGGCCAGCAGCGCGCTCCGGAAGCGGTCCGCCACGGTGTCGGGAGCGGGGTGCATCGCCCACACGACGCCGGGGCGGCCGGGCGCCGCCGCCAGCCACAGCATCAGCGCGTAGTTGGCCACCGGCGCGAAGAAGAGCAGCGCCAGCCACGGCGAGTGCCCCGCGTCCACCGCGCGCCTGAGCGTCATGCTCACCCCGATCCACACGAAGGGGAGCGACCACGCCACCAGCGCCACCGCCAGCCAGGCGGGGAACGCCGCCACCTTCTCGGAGCGCAGGCTCATCAGCGGGCTCAGGTAGTCCAGCGGCGTCCACACCTGCCGCGTCACCAGCCAGACCACCCCGGCGTCCACCGCGTACTTCGCCAGCATCAGCGACGCGCCCGTGGTCAGGTACATCCGCCGATCGACGCGCTCACGGAAGCCGAAATAGCGCTGCAGGGCTCGCGTGGTCACAAATTCCTCCCGGTCAGCTTGGAAGAATCAACTGCGGTTCTGGGCGTGTCCCTCCGCTGCGCTCCGGGCCGGGCTGCGCGCGCATCCCTCACGCGGGTGGCACATCCGCAGGTATCGTCGTGGGAGCGGCCGGCCCTGTCCCGTCGTCGCGCAGCTCGCGCAGCAGGCGCAGCGTCGTCTTGCGCAGCGGAGCCAGCAGCAGGTTGCCGGCCAGCCTCACCAGCCGGGCGACCAGCTCCACCGTGCGCTCCATGAGCCTCCAGGTGCGCGCCCGCCCCGGCGAGGCGTCGTGGATCCAGAAGAGCACGATCCCCATGTGCCAGGTCCACAAGAGGCCGGGGAGCTCCGCCGCCAGGTCCGCCGGCACGCGCACGTCGTCCGCGCCGCGCACCACCTCCGCGAACAGCGCCGTGGCCTCGGCGCGCACCGCGGCGGACTCGGGGCTGAAGGGGTTGAGCGGGCTCTTCGGGTCGGCGGCGGTCTTGAAGAGGATCCCCGCGAAGCGGTGGTACGGCTCGATCGTCTCCAGCTTGGCGCGCATCAGCCCCAGCAGCCGCCGCTGGAAGCCGCGCTCCCCCGCCAGCACCCCCCGCGACGCCTCCAGGTGCTCCTGGTGCGTGCGGGCGTAGAAGCCCTGGATCAGCTCCTCCTTGCTGCGGAAGTAGTAGTACGCGCTCCCCAGGGCCACCCCCGCGCGCTCGGCGATGGCGCGCATGGTGGTCTCCTCGTAACCGCGGTCGCGGAACAGCTCCAGCGCCGTCTCCAGGATCAGCGCCCGCGTCTGCTCCCCGCGAACCGTCCGGGCGGCCGTCGTCGCCGTCTCCGTCGTGCTCGAGTCGACCAACTGGCCCTCTCCTGATTTTGAACACGTTCAACTCTCCCGGCACGCAGGATAATGCGCGCTCTCGCCGAGGTCAAGAATTCTGTTGAACGCGTTCAAGCCCATCCCCTGACCCCTTCCGAAACGCGAACGCCGCCCCCGCGGGGACGGCGTTCCGTGATGGCCATCGTCGCGCACTCGAAGTTGAAGCCTCGCCCGCACCGAATCCCGCGTTGCACGGAACCCGGCCAGGCGAGGCTTTCTGCAGTGGTTGCCGCGGCTTCAGCCGCCTTCGACCATCTCTTCCCCCGCCCTCACCCCTCTACAGCGACGGCCCCGTGTCCCCCGGGATCATCACCTGCCGGGCGAGGGAGACCGGGAGCCCCAGACGCAGGAAGCGGTCGTGGAACTCGCGCAGGCTGAAGCGCTGGCCGCGCGACTCCAGCCAGCGCCGGTAGTCCTCGCGCAGCTTCAGGATCTGCATCCTCCCCAGCGCATAGTAGAGGTAGGTGGGGTCGCCGGTGCCGCGCTGCGTCTCGCGCAGCGCCGGGAAGGGGGCGAAGAAGGCGATCTCCTCGAAGCGCTTCGCCGCGTCCTCCACCGAGCCGCCGAAGGCGTGCATGGAGAGCCCCGCGTGCCAGCGCGCGTGCCGCTGCAGCGCGCGCCGCAGCTGCGCCAGCCGCACCGCCGGGTCGCCCCCGCCCAGGCCCTCGTCCACCATCATCTGCTCCGCGTAGTGCGCCCACCCCTCCACCACCGAGGCGGGGATGAACACCTTGCGCACCTCGGTGGGGATCTGCGGCATGTACAGCAGCTGCACGAAGTGGCCGGGCATCGCCTCGTGCACCGTGATCCCCAGCAGCCCCGGGTAGTTGAAGTAGGTGAGGTGCTGCTCCTTCTGCTCGGGCGTCCAGGCCGGGTCCACGTTGGTGATGTTGAAGAACGCCTCGGTGGCCACCGTCTCGAAGGGCCCCGGCGTGTCCATCGAGGCGAAGCCCAGCCGCGCGTACGGCGGCGTCTCGCGCACCACCGGCATGCGCTCCGACGGCAGGGTGACGATGCCGCGCCGCACGATGAACGCCTTGATCGAGTCCAGCTGCCGGCGGGCGGTGGGGATCAGCTCCTCGGGCGTGGGGTGCACGCGGACCAGGGAGTCCATCACCTGCGCCGGAGTCCGCCGCGGGTCGATGCGGGCCGCCTCGCGCGCCACCCGGGCGTGGTAGTCGCGGATGGCGCCCTCGTTGATGCCCTGCAGCTCCTCGGCGGTGAGCGCCACGTGCTCGTCGTAGCGGAGCTTGCGCTCGAAGAGGTCCTTCCCCAGCCGGAAGTCGCCCTCCGCGCGCGGCACCACCTCCAGCTCGATCCACCCCGCGAAGCGCTCCAGCTGCACGATGGCCTGCCCCGCCGCCACCGACCAGCGGCGCCGGAGCTCCGGGTCGACCGTGGCAGCCCCTGCGCGGCGAGCGCCTGCTGCAGGTCGTCGCGGACGAACGTGGCGGTGCCGCGCACGTCGCCAACGGCCTGCTCGGCCCAGAGGCGGGGGACGGCGGCCGGGTCCAGGTTCTCGCGCGCGGCGGCGAGGATCGCGGGGAGCGCGGCCAGGCGCGCCATCATCGCCTCCAGCCGCTGGGGGAGCGGCGCGAACTCGCGCGAGGAGAGGGTCGAGATCCCGTACGCCACCTGGCTGTTGTAGAAGCCGGGGTCCTTCCGCCAGGGGCGCACCTCCTCCACATCCAGCAGCTGCGCGCGGATGGCGTGGTCGAGGATCTGGTAGTCGAGCGCGGCGTCGCCCGCGAGCGCCGCCCGGTCGATCCGCCCCAGCCGCTCCAGCCACCCGCGCAGCTCCGCCGTGCGCCGCTCGATCCCGGCGCGCGAGACGTCCGGCATCCGCGCGTCGTGGGCGTGGACGCCCAGCGAGGTCGCCTCCACCGGGTTGCTGGCGTAGTGCCAGTCCAGGAACTCGCGGGCGAAGCGCTCGTACTCCGCCTGCGCGGCGCCGGGCGCGGCCGGCGCCGGGGCCGCGGGCGCCGCCGCGGCGCGCTCCGGCCGAGGGGAGGCGCACGCGGCGGCCAGCAGGAGCGCGGCGAGCGTGGATGCGAGTCGGAGCCTCACGGATCTTCCCTTCCGGTGGTCGAGAATCGTGACGGGGATCCGCGGAAGCGCGCCGGCTGTCCCCTGTCCCCTGTCCCCTGAAGTTAGCCGTCCCGCGCCCGCCCGCCACCCGCGTCAGATCGAGGCGCCCCTCTGCGTTCATTGAACGCGACCCGGGTCCACTGAACACCGTCCGAACGCCGCGGGCAGCGGCCGCGCCCGCGGGGCCAGATCACACGCAAGTGCTGGAGGACGCAGGAGTTGCGGGCGTCCGCGCCGGAGGGCCGGCGCGGGTACGCCCGATGCCCCCTCGCGCGCCGCTCCGCCGCGGCATCGACCCCGGCGGGAGGCGCCAGCCCGACTCCCACTCGAACGGAGAAGGCACCGATGTGGACCAAACGACACCTCACGCCCCTGCTGCTGGCCGGGGCGCTCGCCGTCCTGGGCGCCTGCGCCTCCGAGCGCGGCCGCTCCGACACCGCCACCGTCACCCAGGAGAGCGTGGGTGCGGCCGCCCCGCAGCCCATGGTCGCCGCCGACATGATGGAGGTCGCGCCGCCCGTGGACTACGACGCCGCCGTGCGTGGCGTGCCCGGCGCGGCCGACACCGCCGGGTTCAATCGAGAAGGGTACCGCCTCATCCGCGAGAACGAGTTCCAGGACGTGACGCTGCACCCGCTCTCCACCTTCGCCATCGACGTCGACGCGGCCTCGTACAGCAACGTGCGGCGCTTCCTGACCGAGGGGCGGCTGCCGCCGGCCGACGCGGTGCGCCTGGAGGAGCTGATCAACTACTTCGAGTACGACTACCCCGACCCCGAGGGCGAGCACCCCTTCTCCATCACCACCGAGGTGTCGGCGGCGCCGTGGAACCCCGCGCACCGGCTGGTGCACGTGGGGCTGCAGGGCCGGCGCATGGAGCGGCACAGCCTCCCGCCCGGGAACCTGGTGCTCCTGGTCGACGTCTCCGGCTCGATGGACGAGCCCAACAAGCTGCCGCTGGTCAAGGAGAGCCTGCGCCTGCTGGTGGAGCAGCTCCGCCCGCAGGACCGCGTCTCCATCGTGGTGTACGCGGGCGCCGCCGGGCTGGTGCTGCCGCCCACGGCGGGCTCCGAGAAGGGGCGGATCATGCGGGCGATCGACGACCTGCAGGCGGGCGGCTCCACCGCGGGCGGCGAGGGGATCGTGCTGGCCTACCGCACCGCGCGCGAGGCGTTCATCCAGGGCGGCAACAACCGGGTGATCCTGGCCACCGACGGCGACTTCAACGTGGGCGTCTCCAGCGACGCCGAGCTGGTGCGGCTGATCGAGCGCGAGCGCGAGGCCGGCGTCTTCCTGACCGTGCTGGGCTTCGGGACGGGGAACTACCAGGACGCCAAGATGGAGCAGCTGGCCGACGCCGGGAACGGCAACTACGCCTACGTGGACGGCGAGGCCGAGGCGCGCAAGGTGCTGGTGCGCGAGATGGGCGGCACGCTGCTGACCATCGCCAAGGACGTGAAGGTGCAGGTGGAGTTCAACCCGGCGCGGGTGCGGGCGTACCGGCTGATCGGCTACGAGAACCGCGCGCTGGCGCCGGAAGACTTCCAGGACGACAAAAAGGACGCGGGCGAGCTGGGCGCCGGCCACTCGGTGACGGCGCTGTACGAGGTGGTCCCCGTGGGCGCGCCCACCCCGGTGCGGGGCGCGGGCCCGCTGCGCTACCAGGAGACGCGCCCGCGCGCCGGCACGCGCCAGACCGGCGAGCTGCTGACGGTGGCGCTGCGCTACAAGCAGCCCGACGGCGAGACGAGCCGGCTGATCGAGCGCCCGGTGGCCGACCGCGGCGCCGCGCTGGAGCGCACCTCCGACGACTTCCGCTTCGCCGCGGCGGTGGCCCAGTGGGGGCTGCTGCTGCGCGACTCGAAGTTCAAGGGCACGTCCAGCTGGTCCGGCGTGCTGGGGCTGGCCCGCGGCGCCCTGGCCGACGACCCGGGCGGCTACCGCGCCGAGTTCGTGGGCCTGGTGGAGCAGAGCCGCCAGATCGCCGCCCGCGAGCGGCGGGATGAGGATCGAGTCGCGGGGAACTGATCAGTACGGAAGTACGGAAGTACGGAAGTACGTGAGTACGAGGCCGGTCGGCGCGAGGAGGGACGCTCCTCGCGTCGACCGGTTTCGCTGTTCGTACTTTCGTACTTTCGTACTTTCGTACTTCCGTAATTCCTACCGGTGCAGCTCGGCGTGGTCCAGCGTGCGCACCGAGCCGATGCGGGGCTCCTGGCCGGTGACGATCCCCTTCACCACCTCGAAGAGGACGACCGGGCGCGGGGTGTCGCTCTTCATGTAGACCACGCTCTCGGCCTCCACCAGCACCAGGGTGATGCGCGGGTCCTCGGGGCCGCCGTCCCGCTCGCCGCCCTCGTCGGCGAACCAGGCGCGCCAGTCGGGCTGGTAGAGGCGCCGCACCAGCTCGCGGTCGCGGGTCGCGCGGGCCGTGCCGCTCACCGACACCCACTCGCGGGTGCGGTCGCGGTAGTAGGCCAGGTTCACGTGCGGGTCGTGCTCCAGCTCGTCCAGCTTGCTCGCATCGCCGTCGGTCACGAACCAGAAGTCCGCCACGCCGTCGCGCTCCTGCGTCTGCATCGGGCGCGAGACCAGGTGCCCGTCGGGGCGGCGGGTGGTGAACATGGCCACCTCGATCCCGTCCACCAGCGCGTAGAGATCCTCCAGCTTCTTGTCGGTCGGGACCGCCTCGGCCCCGTGCGGCGCTTCGTCCATAGCCATCGTACATTCCGCCTGTTTAATGTTTGCCAAACGTTGTGAGGACGAAGACTGTCGCAGCATGCGTGCCGGGCGCGGTCCAGCCTTGCCGCGGGACGGCGGGCCGAGCATCGTACCGCCTCGCCGCGCGACCGAACCCCCACCGCCGAACCGGACTCCAGCCGCCGTGGCATCCATCCGACACCGACTCGAGATCCTGGGGGCCGCGCTCCTCTTCTCCACCGGCGGCGCGGCGGTGAAGGCCACCGAGCTCACCGGCTGGCAGGTGGCGGGGTTCCGCTCGGGGGTGGCGGCGCTGGCGCTCTTGCTGCTGGTGCCGGCCGCGCGGCGCGGGTGGACGTGGCACGCGCTCCCGGTGGGCGCGGCGTACGCCGCCACGCTGGTGCTCTTCGTCACGGCCAACAAGCTGACCACGGCGGCCAACGCCATCTTCCTGCAGGCCGCGGCGCCGCTCTACGTGCTGCTGCTGTCGCCGCTGCTGCTGCGCGAGCCGATCCGGCGGCGCGACCTGGCGTTCATGGCGGTGGTGGTGGCGGGGCTGGTGGTGTTCTTCGTGGGCGCCGAGGAGCCGGCCGTCACGGCGCCCGACCCGCGCACGGGGAACGTGCTGGGGTTCCTGAGCGGCGTCTGCTACGCGCTCACGCTGATGGGGCTGCGCTGGATGGGCCGCCGCGGCGAGGACGGCAACGGGCTCCCCACGGTGGCGGCGGGGAACGTGATCGCCTTCCTGGCGTGCCTGCCGATGGCGCTGCCGGCGGCGGCGCGCCCGGTGGACTGGGCGGTGGTGGGGTACCTGGGCGTCTTCCAGGTGGGGGCCGCGTACGTCCTGCTCACCGCGGGGATCCGCCACCTCTCGGCGCTGGAGGCGTCGGCGCTGCTGCTGCTGGAGCCCGCGCTCAGCCCGTTCTGGGCGTGGCTGGTGCACGGCGAGCGCCCCGGCGCCTGGGCGCTGGCGGGCGGCGCGCTGATCCTGGGCGCCACCACCGTGAAGACCTGGCAGGACGCCCGCCGCGCCCCCGAGCCGGACGCGGCGCCGGCGTAGAAGCCCCCTTCGGCGCCCGTCCGGCGGCTGCGCCGCCGGGGAGACCCCCTCCCCCGCGCGGTCCTCGGCTGCTCGTTCCTCGCAGCCAGAGGACGCGCTCCCCTCCCCCGCTGCGCGGTAGAGGGGAAACACCTCGGCGCTTCGCGCGACGAAACCGGGTGCGGTATTTGGGGTTACGCGGTTGAAGCCTCGCGGGGTTTGCGAGGCTTCTGCAGTTGTTGCCGCGGCTTCAGCCGCCCAGCACGCAAACGCAGCGGCGGCACCCGCCCGGGTGCCGCCGCTTTCCTCGTCGTCGAGGGAGAAGACCAGTTTTTTACCGTCCGGCGCCCGTCAGGGAGGGGGCGCCGCCGCCGTCAGACGCGGTCGTCGCGCATGGCGCCGGCCAGGATGCCCACGGCCCGGAAGCACTTGTGGCAGTACAGCGCGGCCGCGTACTCGCCCTCGGGGTTGGTCACCGAGGCGAACCCGTTCGGGTCGATCTGCGGCTCGATGAACGCCAGGACCTCGATGGTGTCGGGGCCGCAGAGCGGGCACGGCACGTCCGACGGGTCCTTGCGATACGCCATCAGCAGCTCCAGAGCCTCGGCATCGGTGAAAGGCCCCTTCGGCTGCGGCAGCGTCTCGGAGAGCTCCTTCGCGATGCGGTTGGTCATGGTCTTCCCTCCTCTAAAGAGGCCCTCGACTGCGGGTCCCTGAATCTCCCGTGTCGTCGTCTCCCGACCTTTCGCAACCCGCGTGCCACGCCCGGACCATCTAACCCCTTGCCTGACAACTGTTTGCTTCCTGAACAGCGAACGCGGGCGGGGCGTGTTCGCCCACCCGCGCGGTGCCCCCGACGCTCTCGCTATCTGTTGGACCGGAACGGCTATGCGTAAAGCGTGCCAATCAGGGCGTGTTCTAGAGTACGGGAGTACGAAAGTACGAGGTACGGAAGTACGAACGGCGGGCCGGCGCGACGCGAGGCTCGGCGCGCACCGAACCGCTTTCGTACTCACGTACTTCCGTACTTTCGTACTTCAGTTCCCTGCCGCCGCCGCCGGCGCCCCGGGCCGCAGCGTGCGCTCGAACAGCTCCAGGATCCGGCGGTACTCGTCGGTCCACGACTCGGGGCGGGTGAAGGCGTGGTCCTCCACCGGGTAGACGGCCAGCTCCCAGTTGGTCTTCCCCAGCTCGATCAGGCGCTCGGCCAGGCGCACCACGTCCTGGAAGTGCACGTTGACGTCCACCATCCCGTGCGCGATCAGCAGGTCGCCCTTGAGCCCCTCGGCGAAGTAGATCGGCGAGGAGCGGCGGTAGGCCAGGGTGTCGTCCTGCGGCTGGTTCAGGATGCGGCTGGTGTACCAGTGGTTGTAGTGCGCCCAGTCGGTCACCGAGCGCAGCGCCGCCCCCGAGCGGAAGACGTCGGGCTCGGTGAACATCGCCATCAGGGTGATGAACCCGCCGTACGAGCCGCCGTAGATCCCCACGCGCCGCGGGTCGACGCCCTCGTTCGCCACCAGCCAGCGCACGCCGTCCACGTGGTCGCTCAGGTCCTTGCCGCCCATGTGGCGGTAGATCCCCGTGCGCCACGCCGCGCCGTAGCCGGCCGAGCCGCGGTAGTCCACGTCCAGCACCGTGTAGCCGCGCGAGGCCAGCAGGTGGTGGAACATGTACTCGCGGTAGTAGGTGCTCCAGCCGCGGTGCGCGTTCTGGAGGTAGCCGGCGCCGTGGACGAAGAGCACCGCCGCGCCGTTGGGGGCCGCGCCCAGGTCGCGCGGGCGGAAGATGCGCGCGTGCACCCGCGCCCCGTCGCGCGCGGGGAAGGTGACCACCTCCGGGCGGATCCAGGGGCCCGCGCGGAACTCGGCGGTGGTGGAGCGCGTCACCCGGCGCGGCTGGGCCCCGGCGCGGTTGGGCATCAGGTACAGCTCGGGCGGCTCGTTGGCCGTGGAGTGCAGGAGCGCCACCCAGCGCTCGTCGGGCGAGACGAACGACTCGGTCCACCCCTCCAGCGGCGTCACCCGCGTCCGCGCGCCGCCGGCCGCGGACGCCGCGTACAGGGCCCGCTCGCCGCGGTGCGTCTCGCTGGTGGTGATCCAGAAGGTGCGCCCGTCGCGCGAGCGCTCGACGTCGGTCACCTCCCACTCGCCGGCGGTCACGGGGCGCGCGTCGCCGCCGCCGGAGGCGGCGGTGTAGAGGTGCGCCCAGCCGCTCCGCTCGGAGACGAACCAGACGCGCTCGTCGGGGAGCCAGCCGGCGGAGAAGAGACCGGGGCCGCCCACCCAGGCGTCGTCGCGCAGGTGGTCGACGGTGGCGGTCTTCCCGTCGGGGCCGGCCACGTAGATCCAGCGGTCCTTGTAGTCGAAGGGGATCCCCAGGAGCAGCGCCCGGTCGGAGCGCGGCGCCCAGCCGACGGCCGTGAGGGTCACCTTGCGCTCCTTGGCCTCGGGCTCCACCCAGGCGAGCTTTCCCGACGCCAGGTCGACCACGGCGACCTTCTGGAACGCCTGCACGTCGCCCACCTTGGTGCGCACGTTCTGCGGCTCGGTGTAGCCGGTCTCGGTGACGAAGTTGGGGACCAGCGTCTGCCGGTCGCCCTCGGCGCGCTCGCCGACGCCCAGCAGCAGGTAGCGGCCCGAGGGGGAGACCTCGGCCGAGGTCAGGGAGGCGTTCTTCCCCAGCCAGAGGGGCTGCACCTGGCGCCGGAGCGAGTCGACGGCCTCGCGGTGGAGGCGCTCCTCGCGGCGGTCGCGCACGGCGTCGAGCAGCTCGCGCTGCTGCTGCTCCAGGAAGCGCCGGTTCCCCTTCGCCGTGTCTGGCCGGGGGGCGGCGTCGAGCCGGATGTCGGTGAGCTGGCGCAGCGGGCCGCCGTCCACCTCCACCGCGAACAGGTTGTTGCTGGAGACGAAGTAGACGGTGCGCCCGTCGGGCGAGAGGTGCGGCCAGCGCTCGCGCACCGGGGTCTGCGTGATGCGCCGCTCACGGCCGGTGGCGTCGACCACGAAGACGTCGCCGCGGCGCTCGACGGCGCGGCGGGTGCGGTCCGCCGTCCAGCGCCCCTCCTGCGCGGGGGCGATGCGCTCGGCCACGGAGTCGGCCAGCGGCTCGGGGGCGCCGCCGGACGCCGCGGCGCGGTAGACGTGCGTGGCGGTGTCGCGCGCCTCGGGGTCGCGCCAGCGGAAGTAGACCCAGCGCGAGTCCTCGGACCAGCGCACCTCGTCGGGCGAGCGCCCCACCAGCAGCTCGCCGCGCATGATGTTGCGCACCGACAGGTCGAAGGTGCGCGCCGGCGCGGGCGCCGCCTGCTGGGCGCGCGCGGCGGAGGCGCAGCAGAGGACGGCGGCGGCCGCGAGCGCCGCGCGCGGGTGTCTCGGGAAGGTCATGGCCACTACAGAAATCGGGGGACGGGAAGCACTTCGGCCGGCAGTATACGGAATACGGGCGCCTGATACAACGAGCCCCCGCCGGGGTTCGCCGGGCGTGCGAAGAAGCTTGCGAGGAGGGGAACGGGCGATTAGAAGAACAGGAATCTCGCCGCGGGCCGCGCTCCACTCGCATCACGGCCCCGTCTCCCCACTCCACACCGGAGCGTCCGCCATGAACACCTACGACGCACTTCGGTCACTTTCCACGCGCGGAACGAGCCGCGCGGGCCTCGGCAGCCTGCTCTTCGCCGCGCTCCTCCTCGGCTCCGCGGGCTGCGGCGGGGACGACTCGGGGCAGGCGGACTCGCGGGAAAAGCGCACCGTCGGCGGGACGGCCGAGGGGACGGTGGAGGCGCCGAAGGAGGGGGCGGCGCTGGCCGAGAGCGGCGCCCGCGCGGCGGAGACGCGCACCTACACCAATGGGCGCGAGGCGCTGATCCCGAAGCTGGCGGAGAACTTCGTCCCCTTCTCGTTCGAGTACCCGGCCACCTGGAAGGTGCTGGAGCGCGGCGACCAGCCCGACGACGTCAACTTCGTGAAGGTGGAGCGCGGCACGCCGGACGGCTTCACCTCCGAGAACTTCGCGGTGGGCTACGTGTCGCTGCCGCCGGGGACCGAGCGGAACCCGGCGGTGCTGAAGCAGTTGCTGGACACGTTCGAGGCGCAGTTCAGCACGGGCTTCCCCAACTACCGCCGGGTGTCGGACGACCGGACGACCGTGGGCGGGCGCGAGGCCACGGGCTTCCGCTTCGCCGCGCACGCCGAGAACACCCCCCGCGGCCCGGTGGACCTGTGGGGCCGCATCCTGGTCCTCCCCGGCGACGACGGGCGCGGCGTGGTGCTGATGATGATCGGCAGCCCGGTCGAGTCGGTGCTGCGCGGCCCCGAGGACGTGGGCGAGAAGGGCGATCTTCCCACCATCCTGCGCTCGTTCCGCATGGGCCGGTAGGATACCGCCGGGGATCACCAGGACGCGCGCCGCCCGGCCCAGCCCGGGCGGCGCGCGGTTTTTGCCTCCACACGGGCTCGCGTCGCCACGTGTCGACGGTAGATCTCATGAGCAGGTGATCGGATGGTCTTCCGGAAGCCGCGCAACCTCCCGGTGCAGCCGGGCTCGGGAGGCTTCGACGTCCTGGAGTACGAGCTCCGCCAGGAGATGGCGGCGACGCTGGCGCGCCTGGGCCGGCGGCTGGACGCGGCGCTGAGGGAGCTGGAGGCGTTCGACGCGTCGCGGCGGGATGGTCGGACGCCCGCGGCGGGAGATGCATCTGAACGGGAGGCGCTGGTCGCCGCGGCGGGCGAGGCGCTGTGGTACTACGTGGTCCAGCGCGAGGTGTGCGGGATCGGGGGGACCGACGCGATGCTGCGGGAGCTGCGCGTCTCGCGGGAGGTGCAGCTGCGGATGGGGTTCTTCCCGAAGGACCGGGGCAGGTAGGTCGCGCCCCGTCCCACGTCCGAGCGCACCCTTGCGCTTCCCGGCCCCGTCGCTCGAGCTTGGGATCGTTACGATGGATTCCCGCTCCCCCGCCTCTGCCTGACGCCATGCTGAGCGTTGACCCACCGACCACCCGAGCGGAGATCGTCGCCGGGCTGGAGCGGCTGCACGAGGAGAGCACGCGCTACTGGAGCGCGTTCTCCACCGAGGCGTTCTTCCGCCCCCTCGGCGCCGCTTGGTCGCCAGCGGACAACGTGCGGCACCTCACGAAGGGGAACCGGGCGGTGGCGCGGGGGCTCTCGCTCCCGCGGCTCTTCGTCCTGGTCGCCTTCGGCCCGTCGTTCCGCCCGTCCCGCACGTACGCGGAGCTCGTCGAGACCTATCGCGCCGCGCTCGCCGCCGGGGGGCGGGCGGGCCGCTTCGCCCCGAGCCCGCGCACGCCGCCGGCCGACCTGGAGGAGTGGAGGGAGGAGATCATGCGGCACCGCGAAGAGGCCGCCCGGGCCCTGGTGCGCGGCGTCGAGCGCTGGAGCGAAAGGGCGCTGGACCGCTGCCGCCTCCCCCACCCGCTGCTGGGCAGGCTCACCGTCCGGGAGATGCTCTTCTTCACCCTCTACCACAACCTGCACCACGTCCACGTGGTCGAGCGGCGGAAGAGCGAGGCCGCGGCCGGCGCCTGACGATGCCTGCCGGTCGCGGTCGAAAAGCGGTTGAAGCCTCGCGGGGTTTGCGAGGCTTTCCGCCGTTGTAGCCGCGGCTTCAGCCGCCCGACACCCCTCGGCGACTCCTCAGAGCCAGCGCTTGCGGCGGAAGTAGAAGACGAGGACGGTCCCCACCACCAGCATCAGCCCCAGGGCCCACGGGTAGCCCGCCCGCCACTCCAGCTCCGGCATGTGGCGGAAGTTCATCCCGTAGATGCCGGCGATCCAGGCCATCGCCATCAGGATGATCGACCACGCCGCCATCAGCCGCATGGTGATGTTGAGCTGGTTCGAGGCGATGGAGAGCTGCCCCTCCATGGCGGCGGAAAGCAGGTCGCGCAGCGTGTCGAGCTCCTCCACCACGCGCATGGAGTGGTCGTGCACGTCCTGGAAGTAGAGGGTGAGCTCCGGGCTCAGGAAGGGCAGGTCGCGCCGCAGCATGGTGGAGAGCAGGTCGCGCTCGGGGCCCACCACCTTGCGGAAGAGCGTCAGCTCGCGCCGGATCGCCAGGATCTGGTCCAGCTCCGCGGTCTTGTCTTGGCGGAACACGTCCAGCTCCGCCTCCTCCACCCGCTCGGCGAAGTGGTCCAGGATCGGGAAGTAGTCGTCGACGATGGCGTCGATCAGCGCGTGCGCCAGCGGGCCCACGCTGCGGTAGCTGGCCGGGGCGGCCCGCCAGCGCGCCAGCACCTCGCCCAGCTCGCCGATCTTGTGGTCGTGCACGGTGACGATGTAGCGGCGCCCGAGGAACATGTGCACCTCGTGCAGCGCCATGCGGTTCCGCTCGCGGTTGATGGCCGCCGCGTACATCACCATGAAGTAGTAGCCCGGGTAGCGGTCCAGCTTGGGCCGCTGCCGCCCGCTGATGCAGTCCTCCACCGCCAGCGGGTGGAAGTGCAGCCGCTCGCGGAGGAAGACGGCCTCGGCCTCGCCGGGCGAGGCCACGTCGATCCACACGATCGGGATGTCCGTCTCGTCGGCCGAGCGCGCCTGCCGGCAGCGCTCGAAGCGCTCGAGCGCGTCGTCCAGCGGGATGGCGTGGACGCCGGTGGCGGTCTCGGCGTAGGCCTGGACGCGGGCGCGCGGCTCGGGGACCGCGGCGTCGGTGAGCTCGCCCTGCGCCAGGAGGAGGTCGTTAGCCTGCGCGGCGTCGGTCATAGGCGGGGATGGTGTCGGTGACCACCGCGGCGGCGATCTCGAAGGCGCCCACGACCACGTGCGGCACCCACACCTCGGTGTCGAAGCCGAGCGCCCAGGGCGAGACGGCCAGCAGCACGCCCGAGAGCCCGTCGAGCCAGAGGTGATAGGGCATCTGCAGCCGCTTCACCACGCCCAGCTCGTAGTCGGTGAAGAAGCTGTAGACCAGCGCCGCGGCGCCCAGGACCACGAAGATCCACGTCTGCGCCCCGCCGCCGAACCCCAGGAGGAAGGGGAGCGCGATCATGAGCGCCCCCACCGTGTAGTCCAGGATGCCGTGAGTGCGGGTGGGAAGCCGCATGCTCTTCATCTCCGTTGCGGTACGCGCGTTTTCGTCCGGACGCGCGTCGCGATTGCAAGGACAGTGCGAGAGTGCGGAGTGCGGGAGTGCGAGAGTACGGGGTACGAGGTACGGAGTACGGTCTCGGGGCGGCGCCGCCGCGGCCTCTCAGCTCCAGCGCTCGACGATGCCTTCCGCCGCTCCGCCGTCGAGCGCGTCCGGGTGCAGCGCGGCGGCGAGCGCCTCGATCCCGGCGACCACGCGCGGGCCGGAGCGGCTGAAGTACGCGCTGTGGCCGATCGCCGCGCGGCCCTCGCGGACGGCGCGCGGGGCGAGCGCGTGCAGGCGGGCGCGGGCGCGCGCGGCGTCGTCGCGGGCGTGGTCCAGGTCGTAGCCGCAGGGCACCAGCAGGAGGAAGTCCGGGTCGAGCCCCTCCACCTCCTCCCACGGGACCTCCACCGAGTGCCCGCCCGTCCTGCCGATCAGGCTCCGTCCGCCCGCCAGCTCGATCATCTCCGGGATCCAGTGCCCCGGCGCGAACGGCGGGTCCAGCCACTCCAGCGCCAGCACCCGCGGCCGCGGCCTCCCGGCCACCGCCCGGCGCACGCGGTCGATCCTTCCGCGCAACCGCGCGGCCGTCTCCCCGCCCCGCTCCGGCTCGCCCGCCGCGTCCGCCACCTGCCGCAGCGACTCCAGGATCTCTTCCAGCGTGTGCGAGTCGAGGGAGAGCACCCGCGGCTGGAACGGCAGCGCGGCGACCGCCTCGTTCACCGAGCCGGTGGGGACGGCGCACACCTCGCAGACGGCCTGGGTGAGGATCAGGTCCGGCCGCGCCTCGCGCAGCGCGTCCACGTCCACCTGGTAGACGCTGCCGTGCTCGGCCATGCAGCGGCGCACCTCGGCGTCGATCTCGCCGCTGGTGAGCCCCGCCGGGTCGAAGCGCGAGCGGGAGAGCCGCGGCAGCCGGAGCGCCTCGGGCGGCCAGTCGCACTCGTGCGAGATGGCCACCAGGCGGTCCTCGAGCCCCAGCTCGTAGACGATCTCCGTGGCGCTGGACAGGAGGGAGGCGATGCGCATGCGCGAAAGCTAACCCCGCGCCGCGCCGGAGCAACCTCGGCTGTAGAGGCGGAAGGGGGCGCCGTCCGCCGCATGCGTTCGGCCGGGTTCCCTTCGCCTTGCCGCCCGGGGGGCCGGCGTCTACGTTTTCGCCGCCGGCCGACCCCCACCTCCGGAGCGCCCCCGATGCAGATCATCCGCCAGCCCCGCGTCACCGTCATCGCCCGCCAGCAGTTCACCGTGCCGCCGCACATCCGCTGGCAGAGCGACAGCCAGGTGGCCGGCGAGGCGCTGGCGGAGTTCGCGGGACGGCTGTGCTACCTGAGCTTCGGGGCCGATGCGGGGCTGGAAGGCGGGCACAAGACGATCCCGGGGCGCACGACGAACGAGGCCTACCTGCACAACATCCTCCACACCAAGCACGGCTCCGTGCTGGAGCACGCGGTGTGGACCTTTCTCTTCGAGGGCGTCAGCCGCTCGCTCACCCACGAGCTGGTGCGGCACCGGGCCGGCATGGGATACTGCTTGACGGGAGACACGCGGGTCTACAGCGAGCACCGCCAGCGTGGAAAGCCGAATGGAACCAAGAAGCGTTCGATCCAGCGCCTGTTCGAGATGACGCAGACGCCGCATGGACGCTCCCGTCTGAAGCTGCTACGCCTGCGCTGCCTTGACGTGGTGAGCGGGACGTTTACTACGGGGCGGGTGCGCGCCGTCGTCCAGTCCGGGGCGAAGCCGGTTTTCCGCGTTGAGCTCGAGGATGGGAAATCGATCACCTGTTCGAAAGATCACCGATTCCTCACCGCGAACGGATGGAAGCCGCTGGACGAGATCGTCGGCGGGCTCGCCGTCTCGCCGGGAGGGCTGGCGACGTACGGGCGCTCAGGCGCCGAGATCATGGTCAACGGCCTTGCGGCCTACAAAGACCGGGACTGGCTGAAGCTTCACTACCACGACCGCAACCTCGACCAGAGCACGATCGCACAGCTTGCGGGTGTATCTCCACACACGATCCGTGCGTGGATCCGGAAGCACGGTTTGCAGAAGCCGGTCGGATCGTGGACCGTGGGTCGGAGCCCGTGGAACCGCGGCAAGCGCTACCATGCCGGATGGAGGCACACGCCCGAAACTCGCGCCCGCCTCTCGGCTCAGAAGACCGGTGAGGCCAACCCGCAGTGGAAGGGGGGAATCACTCCGCAGGGACTGGTCTTACGCAAGCCTTTGATGGATCGACGGGAGGAAATCTACGAGCGTGATCGGCATACCTGCCGGCGTTGCGGCGAGCGCGGAGGCACGCTGACGCTCCACCATGTTCTCCCGGTGTGGGCCCGGCCGGACCTTGCCGACGACGAGACGAACGTGGTAACCGTGTGCCATTCCTGTCACCTGACGTTGAACGGGCGCGAACTCGAATACGTAGAACGCTTCGACCGGTCACTCAGCGAGATCCCATCGAACGCCCGCCCGCCACGCGGACGCGGCAACGTTCTCGTCGCCCGTCCGGCACGGATCGCGAGCGTCACGTACGTGGGCGAGCAGATGACCTACGACCTGGAGATGGAAGGGCCGAACCACAACTTTGTCGCCAACGGGATTGTCACGCACAACTCGCAGTTGTCGCAGCGCTACGTCGACGAATCGGAGATCGGCTTCGTGCTGCCGCCGGAGATCGAGGAGGGGAGCGAGGCGTTCGAGGCATGGCGGCGGGCGTGCGAGCAGTCGCTGGAGGCGTACCGGGCGCTGCTCGCGGGCGTGACGGACAGGGTGGGCGAGAGCGGCACCGCCACCATGCGGAAGAAGCGGGCACGGCAGGCGGCGCGCGCGGTGCTCCCCAACTGCGCCGAGACCAAGATCGTGGTGACGGGCAACGCGCGCGCGTGGCGGCACTTCTGTGAGATGCGCGGCAGCCCCACCGCCGAGGTGGAGATCCGCCGCCTGGCCGTGGAGGTGCTGCGCCAGCTCCGCGAAGAGGCGCCGCACATCTTCGGCGACATGCAGGCCGTCGAGCACGAAGACGGCATCCCCGTGGTCGAGACGCCGCACAGCAAGGTCTGACGGCGGTGGAAGGCTGATGCACGGAGAGGAGCGGAGGGCGCCGGCCTTCCGCTCCTTCGTCTTCAGTCAGCCGCCCCGCCGCAGCGCCGCGAGCTCGCGGACGTGCGCCGCCAGCTCCGCCACGGCCTCGCCGACGGAGCGGCCGGCGGTGTCGACGATCGGCAGGCCCAGCGCGTCGGCCTGGCCGCGGAGGTAGGCGGCCCAGCAGTCCATCTGCCCGCACGCGAGCTCCGGCTGGCCGCGCGGACCCCGCAGGCGCTCGTTCCGCTCGTCGTGGCCGCAGTCGACCAGCACGATGCGCGCGTGGCGCACGCCCAGGCGCTCGAGCGCGGCGCGCACCTCGCTGGGCCGCGTCTGGCCGTCGAACACCGCCACCTCCACGCCGTCGTCGTTGCGCAGGAGGCGCTCGACCCAGTACTCCGTGGCGTGCGCCTGCCACTGCCCGGGCCCGCCCCAGCGGCGCTCCATCTCCTCCGGCGAGGGGACGCCGATCGAGTCCAGCTGGTAGCACCCCACGCCGGGGAGCCGCAGCGCCTCCAGCTCGCGCACGAGCGTGGTCTTCCCCGCGCCGGATGCGCCGGTCACCACGAGCAGGGCTGGCTGGTCCGTCATGCGCCGGCGGGAGACAGGGTTCGGAGGGCTGGAACGTGCCCGCCGTACGTCTAGCCCTGGCGGCGCGTTTCAATCACCGCGCCGCGGTGTGAGATTAGGATAACGTGAGCACGAGGGCGCGCTCGCCGGGACGGGCAACGGTGGACTCGAATGCCGTGCTCCAACCGGGCCGTGAGCCGAAACGTCCACCTCAAGGCTGAAGATTCTCATGCCGATCCGACCCTCGCTGCTCCTCGCCGCCGCGCTCCTGCCCGCGGCTTCGCTCGCCGCGCAGACGCCGCAGACGCCGCAGACGCCGATCTCGCAGGAAGAGCTGGTCCGCCGCCTGTCCGCCACGCTCGACTCCCTGGCCGCCCAGGACCGCTTCTCGGGCGTGGTGCTCCTGGCCCGCGGCGGCGCGCCCGTCTTCGAGCGCGCGTACGGCCTCGCCGACCGCGAGGGGCGGCGCGCGAACGACGTGGAGACCGCGTTCAACCTGGGCTCCATCAACAAGATGTTCACGCAGATCGCCATCCGGCAGCTCGAGGCGCAGGGGAAGATCCACCTCGACTCCACGCTCGCGCACCACTGGCCCGACTACCCGAACGCCGAAGTCGCCCGCCGCGTGACCGTCCGCCAGCTCCTGCAGCACCGCTCCGGGATCGGCGGCAACATCTTCGCCCCGCCCGCGGGCGGCACCATGGGCGACCTCCGCCACAACCGCGACTTCCTCCCCCTCTTCGCGAGCGAGCCGCTCCTGTTCGAGCCGGGGACGCAGAGCCGCTACTCCAACGCCGGCTACGTGGTCCTGGGGCTGCTGGTGGAGCGGCTCTCGGGCGAGGACTACTACGACTACGTGCGCCGCCACGTCTACGAGCCCGCGGGGATGGCGCGCACCGCGCACTACGCCTCCGACTCGCTCCCGCCCAACACCGCGCTCGGCTACACCCGCGGCGGCCCCGGCACCCCGGGGACGGGGCCGCTGCGGCGGAACGACGAGACGCTTCCCGGGCGGGGGAGCGCGGCCGGGGGCGGCTACTCCACCGCGCGCGACCTGCTGCGCTTCGTGCAGGCGCTCCGGGAGCGGCGCATCGCCAACGGGCCGCCGGCGGGGATCGGGATCGCCGGCGGCGCGCCCGGGATCAACGCCAGCCTCGACGGCGACCTCCCCGGCGGCTACGACCTGGTGGTGCTGGCCAACCTGGACCCGCCCGCCGCCGAGGCCATCGCCCGGCAGGTGCGCGCCTGGCTCGGCGCGCAGGATTGATTCGCTCCCCGCCGTCCCGGCCCCGCCGCCGTCCCGCCGCGCCGGAGCTTGACAGGCCCCGGTGCGGCGGGATAGGTTTTTCGCCTCGAACGAGCGTTCGAACGAGAAGCGCCGCCGGAAGGCCGGACGACCGGCACAGGGCTCGCAGCAGGCACGGGCCGGACGTAGAATACCGCCGTCCGCCGGGGAGCAGATCCCGGCGGACGGTGCACGCGCGCGGAGAAGGCACCATCCCCCACGGAGGCCACGGATGGCTCGCTACACGGAAGAGGAGCTGAAGGAGAAGGTCCACTCCGGCTTCATCGTCGAGTACCCCGACGAGATGACGGAGGGCTACAAGAGCGCGCTGATCGTGCAGCTCCTGGTGCAGGCGGACACGGAGCTGATCTCGGCGCCGGCGTACTATGGCGCGGCCAAGGACGCCCCGTCCACCAACACCATGGTCAGCGCCACGGCCATCATCCAGGACGAGCTGGCGCACGCCAACATCGCCTACCGGCTGCTGGAAGACCTGGGGCTCGACAAGGAGCAGCTGGTCTACGGGCGCGAGCCGCACGAGTTCAAGCACCCCTACGGCTTCGACCACCCGCTGGAGAACTGGGCCGAGCTGGTGGTGGCCAACGGGCTGTACGACCGCGCCGGCATCACCCTGCTGGGCGACGTCTACAAGAACACCAGCTACGGGCCGCTCAAGCGCGCGCTGGTGAAGGTGGACCAGGAGGAGACCTTCCACCTGCGCCACGGCGAGATGTGGATGAAGCGCCTCTCGGCCGCCGGAGGCGAGGCGAAGGAGAAGATCCGGCGCGCGGTGGACTGGATGTTCCCCATGGCCGTGGAGTGGTTCGGGCTCCCCGACGACATGAAGCGCCACTCGGGCCAGCTGGACTACAAGCTCAAGGGGATGACCAACGACGAGCTGCGGCAGACCTGGATGAAGTCCACGGTGCCGCTCTGCGAGGGGATCGGCATCCGGGTCCCCGCGCACTGGGACGACGGGCAGCAGAAGTTCGTGCTCGACTACCCCTTCCCCTGCGAGTACGACGAGGACGAGAAGCGCTGGCTCTTCGACGAGGGCGAGATCCCCTGGTCGCAGGTGTTCGAGCGCTGGAAGGGGCGCGGCCCGGCCAACTGGCGGTACGTGGAGATGATCCAGGAGGGCCGCGGCTTCCGCCGCCAGCTGGAGGTGGCGGCCTGATGGCCGGAGCCGCGGTGCGAAAGTGCGAGAGTGCGAGAGTGCGGGAGTGGGAGGCTCGCGCCCCCGCCGATTCGCGCTTGGAGGACGGTACGGGGACGGCGGTGCTGGAGGCGCCCGCCGCCTACCCGGTGCCCCCCGAGGCGCGCGTGGGCCCGCTGTGGGACGCGCTGCGCGAGGTGATGGACCCCGAGCTCCCGATCTCCCTGGTGGACCTGGGGCTGATCTACGACGTCCGGCGGGACGGCGGCGTGGTGGAGGTGGACCTCACCTTCACGGCCACGGCCTGCCCGTGCATGGCCTTCATCCACTTCGACATCCAGGACCGGCTGATGCGGGAGCCCGGCGTGGAGCGCGTCGAGGTGAGGGAGGTGTGGGACCCCGCGTGGACCAAGTCGCGCGTCAGTCCCCAAGGCCGCGAGATGCTGCGGCAGTTCGGCATCTCGATGTGACTTCCGTACTCTCGTACTTCTGACCGACGCACTTCCGTGAAAGAGCCCGTCTACGAAGTGTTCGCCCGCAAGACGCGCGAGGAGCCGCTCCGGCACATCGGCTACGTGAACGCGCTGGACGGCGACCTGGCCCGCGTCTGCGCCTGGAAGACGTACGACGAGCAGAACTGGGTGGAGATGTGCGTGGTCCCGCGCGCGGCCATCCTCCCCGTGGACCCCGAGGAGAGCCAGTTCGTGACCGCGGCCATGCTCCAGGACAGCGAGGACGAGATCGTGCACAGCGCGGGCACCGGCAGCTACGGCGGCGGCGACCTGGCCGTCAAGGAGGCGCGGTGACGGAGACCCTCCCCGCGGCCGCCGCCTTCGACCGGGCCGGCCAGCTCCCCGACGACGTGCGCGGACACCTGCGCGACCTGGTCCTGGCGCTGGCCGACAGCAAGCGCGTGCTGGGGCTGCGCTACAGCGACCGCATGCTGGGCGCCCCCACGCTGGAGACGGGGATCGCCGCCAGCTCCATGGCGCAGGACGAGTGGGGGCACGGCCGCCTCACCTACGCGCTCCTCTCCGACCTGGGCGACGACCCCAAGGCGCTGGAGCACGAGCGGCCCGGCGCCGAGTACCGGAGCATCGCCGCGCTCGACCGCGCCTTCTCCAGCTGGAGCGACCTGGTGGCCGCGGGGCTCCTGGTGGACACCGCGCTCACCGTTCAGTACGGCGCCCTGGCCGAGAGCCGCTACACGCCGGTGCGCAACCGCGTGCAGAAGCTGCTGGACGAGGAGCGCTTCCACTTCCAGTACGCCGCCGGCTGGGCCCGCCGCATCGCCGCGGTGCCGGGCCTGCGCGCGGAGCTGCGAGACTCGCTGGGGCGCTACCTCTCCGAGGCGGTGCGCTGGCTGGGGCGCGACGAGGCGCCCGGCGCCCGCCGGCTGGTGGAGGAGGGGATCGTGCGCGCGGAGCCGTCGGCGCTCCGGGCGCGCTTCCTCCAGCGGGTGGGGCCGGTGCTGGAGGAGGCCGGGATGGCCGAGCCGCTGGGGCTGGCCAGGGACGACGGGGGAGGGTGGACGTACGCGGGCCCCCTGGACTGGGCCGCGTGGGACGACGCGGCCCGCCGCGCGGGCGGCGCGCTGGACGAGGAGACCGCCGCGCGCGCCCGCGGCGACAAGAACCGCGCGATGCTGCTGGACTGATGCCCGGGCCCCTCCGCCCCGCCGCCGAGCCCGGCACCCTGCCGGACGCCGTCCCCTGCCCGTTCTGCGAGGGGACCGACACGCGGCTGCTCAACCCGTTCGGGGGGCAGCTCTCCGTGGCGCAGTACTGGTGCAACCGCTGCCGCACCGGCTTCGAGTACCTCAAGTGGGACGACGCGGACGAGCGGAACTGATCCTCGGAAGCGGTTTTGCCGCAACGGAGCGCCGGCCCGGGAAGGCCGGCGTTCTTCGTTCCAGGCCGCCCCCGGCCCGGAAGGAATCACATGGTCTCCAAGTGAGCGGAAGTGTCGTGCACGAGCGCGAGCGCCGCCTGGACTTGCTCCCCGTTGTTGCACGCCGTTTTCCACAACGAGTCCGGAAAGGTGAAGAAGGACGCGACGAGACACTTTACAAGCCGGTCATTTCGCGCTATGATGTTTTCGTGAATGTAGCGTCCGGAAGGGTGTGGACGCGCTCCCACCTCGAATTCCCAGGAAAACTCGCATGGAGTTGTTCGCTCCGCTCCCGGTGAGCGGCCGGGGGGCCGCGGCCGATTGGGTCTCCAGCCTGCCCGTGCGCCGCCCGGCCCGGGTGGCGGTGGCCGTCCGGGCCCGCGCGGCCGCGGCCGCGCAACGCGCCGGCGAGGCCGCGGCGCCCGGGGCCATGGTGCGGGGCGGCTGCGTCCGCTCGGTGCTGGCGGCGCTGGGGCCGTTCCAGCGGCGCGGGCAGTTGATGCTGGCCGAGCACGGGATCGGCGTGGTGGACGCGGAGGAGTGGTACCCGCTGGCCGCGTACGCCGCCGCGCTGGAGACCATCCGCGACACGCTGGGGCCCAACACGCTGGTCCAGATCGGCCGGCAGATCTCCCGCCACGTGCCGCTGCCGCCCGCCTGCGGATCGCTGCGCGAGGCGCTGGAGGCGATGGCGCACTGCTTCGAGGCCACCCACCGCGAGCTGGAGCCGGGGTCCGTGTCGGTGCGGGTCACCAGCCACCGCTCGGCGAGCGTGACCACCAGCGCGCCGTACCCCTGCGAGTTCGGGCTCGGGGCGATCGAGGGCTTCGTGGAGACGCTCCTGGGGACGCGGGCCACCGTCCGGCACGACCCCGGCGGCTGCCGGGAGTCCGGCACCGGCAGCTGCACCTACCTGGTGACGCTCCCGATCGACTGACCTGGCGGGGAATTGGACGACACGAGAGAGGGCGGGCGCCGCACCGGCGCCCGCCCTTCTCGCATTCTCGCGAATCGAGGCCGACGGCTAGCCGCCGGTGCCGATCCGCGGCGTCTCGGGCTGCTGCTCGGAGAGGCGGCGGTAGAACTCGCGCTCCTCGGCGAGGTGCTGCACCTCGCTGCGCACCGCCCCGAGCTCCTGCTCCAGGAGCGCCAGGCGCCGCTCCACGAGCTGCAGCTCCTCCGTCCCCTGCCTGGCCTGCATGTACTTGGCGAACGCCTCGGCCACCGGCTTCACCGCGATGCGCAGCGTGATGCCGGCCACGGGGACGAACACGACCAGGAAGGTGGCGACGATGGCGATGATGTCTTCATCCATGGCGGTCTAGCGGGGTCTCGGGTGGTGGGACGGCGGACGTCCGGGACCGATCGGGCTCACGATCCGAAGCACTTCGCACCTCGCACTTCGCACTTCGCACTTTCCCTCAGCGCCCGGACGCGGCCCGGGCCACGGGCGCGGGGCGGGCCTCGCCCAGCCGCTCGCGCAGCACCTCCACGAAGCGCTCGGCGACGGCGCTCCACGAGAAGTCGCGCGCGGTGCGGCGGGCGGCGGCGCGCGAGGCGGCGGCCAGCAGCTCGCGGCTGCCGCGGTAGCGGAGCACGGCCTCGGCGAAGGCGGCCGCGTCGCGGCTGGGGACCAGGTGGCCGTTCTCGCCCTCGCTCACCACGTCGCTGATCCCCTCCAGGTCGGCCGCCACCACCGGCATCCCGCACATCCCCGCCTCCAGCATCACCACGCCGAAGCCCTCGATGTCGCCGGGGACGTGCACGTTGGGCATCACGAACAGGTCGCCGCCGCGGTACAGCCGGCGCAGCATCTCCTCGGGCACCTTCCCCAGGAGCCGGGCGCGGCGGCCCAGCCCGTGCCGGTCGATGGCCGCCTGGATGTGCGGCGTCATCGGCCCCTCGCCCGTCACCAGGTAGAAGACGTCGGCGGGGAGCCGCGGCATCACCTGGTCGGCGAACCACTGGAAGCCCTTGCGCTCCTGGTGCCGCCCCACGCTCACCAGCAGGAGCGCGTCGTCGGGAACGGTCCCGGGCGACTCGCCGAGGGCCGCCAGCAGCTCGCGGCGGGCGGCGGCGCGGTCGCGCGGCGGCGAGAAGAGCTCCGTGTCGACGCCGCAGGGGATCACGCGCATGCGGGCCGGGTCCAGCCCGCGCGCCAGGCACTCGGCCCCCGTGGCGCGGCTGATCGGGAAGACCAGGTCGAGCGCGTGGAACACCTTCGGCACCAGCCACTGGTAGCCGGGCGTGGGGAGCGTCACGTCGCGCCCCACCGGGATCGCCGCCAGGAGCGTCCCCCGTCGGGCCAGGCGGCGGCGCAGCAGCGGGGCCAGCGCGGCGGTGACCATCGACGAGAAGAGGACCACGTCGGCCTCCTCGCGCTCCGCCACGCGCGGCACCGAGCGCAGCAGCCCGGCCAGGTAGCCGGGCATGCGGTACGGCGTGGCCTTCCACGAGGTTTCGAGCACCAGCGAGGAGAGCCGCACCCCGGGGTGCGCGGCGAGCGCGGCGTGCAGCCCGGCGGCCACGCGCTGCATCCCGCCCACGTTGGAGAGGGGCCGGCCCGGCAGCGGGAACGAGTGGGAGACGTAGAGAAGACGCAACGTTCTCGCGGTCCGTGCAGGGTGCGAGGGGTCTGGTGAGGTCCGGGTTAACCGCCGAACATACAGCGGGTTGCGCCGGGAGGCCACCCCTTCGTGGCGGCGGGGCTCGCGCGCGCGCCGCTCCCGATGCCGGCCGGCCGGCGGCCCGGCGCCGATGGGGCCGTACCGCGGAAAGGTGCGACGAAACATTGGACAGCGGGCCGCCGGCGCCGCATCCTCATGTCCGCACGGATCCGTCCTCCCGGCGAACAGGAGACCCATGCTGAAGCGGGCGTTCGACCTCGGCGTGTGTGCGTCCCCGGCCCTGAAGCGCGCGCTGATCCAGCGGCTGTACCACACGATCTCGACGCTCGACCGCGACGCCGACCTGCCGCTGATGAACTACGGCTACGCCTCGCTGAACGGCGGCCGGCCGCCGATCCTGCGCCCCGAGGACGAGGAGCACCGCCTCGGCATCCAGCTCTACCACCACTTGGCGGGCGCGGTGGAGCTGGCGGGGAAGGAGGTGCTCGAGGTGGGGTCCGGGCGCGGCGGCGGCGCGGCGTACGTCGCCCGCCACCTGGGCCCGAAGTCGCTGCTGGGGGTCGACCGTTGCCGGAAGGCGGTGGAGTTCTGCGCCCGCGCCTACGCGGTGGACGGCCTCTCCTTCCGCGAGGGCGACGCCGAGGCGCTCCCGGCGGCGGACGGCAGCTTCGACGTGGTGATGAACGTGGAGTCGTCGCACGGCTACGGCTCGCTGGCGCGCTTCCTGGCCGAGGTGCGCCGGGTGCTGCGGCCGGGCGGCCACTTCCTCTACGCCGACCACCGCAACCGGCACGAGCTGGAGGGGTGGCGGAAGCAGCTCGGCGCGTCGGGGCTCTCGCTGCTGAAGGAGGAGGAGATCACGCCGCAGGTGGTGCGGGCGCTGGAGCTCGACCACGACCGCAAGGCGCGGCTGATCGCGGAGAAGTGCCCGCGCTGGCTGCGGGGCGCCCTCCACGAGTTCGCCGCCACCCGGGACTCCAGGGCCTTCGAGCGCTTCCGGACCCGGGAGGTGCGCTACCTCAACTTCGTCTTCCAGAAGCCGGGCGGGGACGCGTAATCACCGGATCGGGTCCCGAGGCGTCCGGAAAACACCAGGCTCACGCGGAGCAGCAGAGTCAGCAGAGAACCCCTCCGCTGATCCTGCCGACCCCGCGTGAGATTGCTTTCCAGGTGCAGGATCATCCTTTCGCGTCCGGCGCGGCGCGCGTACTCTGTGCGGACCCTTTGCTCCCGACCCGCCGCCGCGATCCTTCCTTGCCTCCAGCCGTCCCCGAGCCCGACCGCGACCCCCGCCGCTGGCGCGTGCTGGCGCTGGTGGGCGCCGCCGAGCTGATCGGGATGTCGCTCTGGTTCACCGCCAGCGCCGTGGCGCCGCAGCTGCGCGCGCTGTGGGGGCTGGGCGAGTCGCAGGCGGGGTGGCTCACCGCCACGGTGCAGCTCGGCTTCGTGGCGGGGACGGCGCTGGCGGCGCTGCTCAACCTGGCCGACGTGCTCCCCAGCCGGGCGTACTTCGCCGCTTCGGCGCTGCTGGCGGCGGGCGCCAACGCGGGGCTGCTGGCGGCGGACGGGTACGGAGCGGCTCTCGCGTGGCGCTTCCTCACCGGCCTGTTCCTGGCCGGCGTCTACCCGCCCGCCATGAAGATGGTCTCCACCTGGTTCCGCTCCGGGCGCGGCCTGGCGATCGGCACCGTGGTGGGCGCGCTCACGGTGGGGAAGGCCACGCCGTACCTGCTGCGCGCCTTCCCCGCGCTCGGCTGGCGCGAGATCGTCGCCGCCGCGTCGGTGGGCGCGGTCGTCGCGGCCGTGCTGGTGGGGGCGGCGTACCGCGACGGGCCGTTCCCCTTCCCCCGCCGCCGCTTCTCGCCGGCGCTGCTGGGCGATGTGGTGCGGCACCGGCCCACGCGGCTGGCGGTGGGCGGCTACCTGGGGCACATGTGGGAGCTGTACGCGGTGTGGACCTTCATCGCTCTCTTTTTCCAGGACCTCTTCGCCGCGCGCGGGGCGGACCCGGCGGCGGCCGCGGCGCGCGCGGGGCTGGTGGGCTTCGGGGTGATCGCGATGGGCGGGGCGGGCTCGGTGCTGGCCGGGCGCTGGGCCGACCGGCTGGGGCGCGAGAAGGTCACCATCGGGGCGATGGCGGTGAGCGGCGCCTGCGCGCTCGTGGTCGGCTGGCTCTTCCGCGCGCCGGCGCCGCTGGTGATCGCGGTCGCCCTGGTGTGGGGCTTCGCCGTGGTGGCCGACTCGGCGCAGTTCAGCGCGGTGGTGACGGAGGTGGCCCCCGAGCACGCCGTGGGCACCGCGCTCACCTTCCAGACGGCGCTCGGCTTCCTGCTGACCACGGTGACCATCGCCGCCGTGCCGCACCTGCGCGACGCCGGCGGCTGGCCGCTGGCGTTCGGCATCCTGGCCCTGGGCCCGGCCGCGGGGATCGCCTCGATGCTGCGGCTCTGGCGGATGCGGGCGGCCGCGAGGTGAGGGGGCGGATCGGCGGGATCTGGCTGGATCACTCCAGCAGGCGGGGATCGAAGACGAAGTCCCGCACGGAGACAACCCTGATCCGCGCAGCGTCGGGATGCTTCGGGTTCAGCAGGTAGTTGGATTCGTGGGGAATGACGGCGGAAGGCGCGCGGAGCACCAGCGCCCTGCCGTCCCGAACCCAGCGGTCGCCGATGGAGGCGCAGGCGGGGTGGTCCTCGACCCGGTTCCAGTCCTCGGGCAGATCGTCGAGCCGGACCTCGTCCGCGGGCACGTCGTCCGGCACGTCGATCTCCAGCGCCACGAGGTCGGCCGGCGCTTCTTCGACGTCGACGTGCACCAGGTACTCCAGCGCGGCGAGGGAGAGCGCGAAGGAGGTGTACACGACCGCCACGCCCTCGGAGTTCCAGCGCCCGCCGTTCAGGCGGGCGCCCTCTCCGTCCAGCGCCTGGAACGGTCGCCTGGTGATCCGCCAGACGCGCATCCGGGGTCAGCTGTAGACGCCGTGCTCGATCCGGCCGAGGATCCGCTCGACGACCCGCGCGCCCGTGTCGCTCTCCAGCAGCTCGATGGGCCGCTTTCCGCCGAGCGCGCGGTTCTCCTTGCGCAGCCAGCGCGCCGCCTTCTCCACCGTGCCCAGCGCCTCTTCCGCGCGCACCAGTACGCGAACCACGCGCGCCAGGCGGTCGGACTGCTCCCGCGACAGGGTGTTCTGCTTCTCCTTCCGATGGGCGAGCGTCCGCCGCGGGATGACCAAGCCGTACAGCTCGGAAGCGTCCAGGAGCCCGGCCTTGAGGACGAAGTCCACGACGCGGATCGGGAACCCGGCGTGGATCACCTCGGCGAGCTCCAGGTCCGACCGGATGTCTCTCTGGAGCACCCTGGCTCCCCCGAGCTTCTCCGCAATCGCGTGCATGTCGTCGTCCTTTGCGCAAATGGCACCAGGACTATGCGCAGATGCCACTCACCACGTCAAGTGCTCCCACGCCGCCTGAGACGACGCGCACCAGCGGTTCCAGGTGTGGACCGCGGCGATTGAGGTGGGGCGGTGGGGCGATCTGACTTTCAGCATACCTGGAATAGACGGAGTTTACATTTCTCATGTTAGGGCGTATAATATCCGCGGCCAGGGGCTTTCCCAAGGAGAGCGCTCGGTGAGCGGGGGCAGGGCAGAAACGCAGAATCCCCGCGACGAGGCTCGTCGCGGGGATTCCAACCTCGGCGTCATGCCGCACCCGAAGGCGACTGCTCCAGCAGAGGACGACCCGAGGAATTACGCCTCCAATTTATGCCCAAAGCCGGTTCAGAACAACCCCTTTCCCTCCACGCGATCTACCACGCGTTCTCCATCGAGCGCCTGGACGCGTACCGCACAGCCGCGGATGCCGACGACCTGGACATGGTTGCGCGGTACTTCTGGAATGTGGCGCTGTCATGCGCATTCCATCCGACCTTGCACGCGCTGGAAATCACCTTCCGCAACGTGCTCTACAGCGGGTCCCTCAAGGTGCTGAGCGGCCGTTCACTCGCGTTCGCTGACATTCCATGCTGGCTTGACGCAACGCCGCCGCTGCTGATGCCACGCGAACAGGCTACGGTCGAGGAGGCGAAGGAACGGCTTCGCAAGCGTAGTCAAACGAAAAATCTTACGCCGGGGTGACTGATCGCGCAGCTCGGATTCGGTTTCTGGACCGCGCTCTGCCAGTCTCCCTATGAGCAGACACGCCGTTCGGGGCCCGGCCTGTGGCCGGAGATTCTAACGCACACCTTCGTTTTCGCACCCAGGTCCGTCCGGAGCCGCCCTGCGATCCTGCACCGCTTCGATGAGATCCGCGAGTTTCGGAACCGAATCTCACACCATGAGCCGATCTGGGATCAGGACCTTACAACCTGGCACGCGAAGATCCTGGAAACGCTGTCGTGGATGAACCAGAGCGTCGAGCGAGTCGTGCGTGCCGAGTCCGTGCTGGAGCCTGTCTTCAACGCGGGCCCGGACGCGTATCGCCCTCGGGCCGAAGCGTACTTCGGAGCGAAGAGGTGAACAAGAGCGGCCTCCCGGGATGACCGGAGAGGCCGCCGTGTCCGTCGTCCGGGCGCCGCGGGCTACGTGGCCGCGAGGCGCAGCAGGGTCTGGCCGCCGGGGTAGCCGATGCGCAGCACGCGGTCGCGCCCGTCGGCGCCCTGCCGGACGGCGATGTCCGTCACCGCCTCGATGCTGTGCGTGAGGGGGCCGGCGGGCCCGCCGCCGTCGACGAGCAGGATCTCCACCCGCCGGAAGCGCGGCTCGTACGCGGCCCCGCGGAAGCAGAGCTCCAGCTCGCTCCACTGCGCGCCCAGCTCGGGGTCGTCCACCTCCAGCCGGGAAGCGCGCCCCGCGTTCTTCCGGCTGAAGTCCCTGAGGATCTGCGGCCACTCGGACCGCTGCGCGATGGGCACGGGCTCCTCCACTCGTCTCGGATCTGCGGCGAGGACCCGCGGCGGAACGGCGGCGGGCTCTCCTGAGGTGGAAAGATGGGCGGGCGGCGCCGCCGCGTCTGTCGTCGGCGTATGGGGAGCCGCGTCGGGCCCGGGCCGCAGTATCTGTCGGGTGATTCCCGACGCGGGCGGGCTACCGGGCGGGTCCGGCCGCACGTAGGTTGGGACACCGTTCCCGGCTTTCCCGCCGATCCGCGACCACCCCGGCACCCGCGACGCCGCAGATGAGCACCGCCCCGCCCTTTCCCGCGCACGGGATCTCGCGCCTGCTGCTGGACGGCCTGCGCGACGAGGCCGTCTTCGCGCTGGACGCGGGCGGGCGCGTGGCGTTCTGGAACGCGGGGGCGGAAGCCGTGATCGGCTACCCCGCGGCCGAGGCGGCGGGGCTGCACTGCTCGGCGTTCTACGTTCCCGACGACGTGGCGCTGGGGATGCCCGAGCGCGACCTGCGCCGCGCCGCGCAGCACGGCTCGCTGGAGACGGAGGGGTGGCGCGTGCGGAGGGACGGCACGCGCTTCTGGGCGCAGGTGCTCACCACGGCGCTGCGCGATGAGGGGGGGCGGCTCACCGGCTACGCGCGGGTGGTGCGCGACGTCACCGAGCGCATCCGCGCCGAGGAGGCGCTCCGGCTCTCCGAGGCCAAGTTCTCGGGGATCATCTCCATCGCCACCGACGCGGTGGTCTCGGTGGACGAGGAGCAGCGCATCGTGCTCTTCAACCAGGGGGCGGAGCGGATCTTCGGCTGGACGGCCGCGGAGATCATCGGCCAGCCGCTCGCCGCGCTGCTGCCGGAGCGGGTGCGGGAGCGGCACGAGGGCCACCTCGAGCACTTCGGCCGCGGGCCCGTGGTGGCCAAGCGGATGGGGGAGCGGCAGGAGATCTTCGGCCGGCGCAGGAACGGCGAGGAGTTCCCGGCCGAGGCGTCGATCTCGCGGCTCGAGCTGGGGGGGCAGCGCCTCTTCACCGCGGTGCTGCGCGACATCACCGAGCGCAAGGAGGCCGAGCGGCGGGTGGCCGGGGCGCTCGCGCGCGAGACGGAGGCGCGCGCCGGGGCGGAGGCCGCGGAGCGGCGGATGCGCTTCCTGGCCGAGGCGGGCGCGCGGCTCTCGGAGTCGCTGGACCGCGAGGCGACGCTCGGCACGCTGGCCCGCGCGGCGGTGCCCGAGCTGGCGGACTGGTGCGTGGTGTTCCTGCGCGACGACGACGGCGGTGTCCGGCGCCTCGCGGCGGCGCACGGCGACCCGGCGCGCGAGGAGCTGGCGCGCGCGCTGCTGGGGCTGCCGGTCGACGCCGTGGCCGCCCACCCGGTGCTGCGCGCCCTGCAGGCGCGCGAGCCGGTGCTGGTCGAGGAGGCGGGGGAAGACTTCACCTCCTCGCTGGCGGGCGGCGAGCAGCGGCGTGTGATGGAGGAGCTGGGGATCCGCTCGGTGCTGGTGGTGCCGCTGGTGCTGCGCGACCAAGCGCTGGGCGCGCTGGAGCTGGTGATCTCGCGGTCCGGGCGCCGCTTCGACGCGGTGGCGGTGGAGACGGCGCGCGAGCTGGCCGGGCGGGCGGCGCTGGCGGTGGAGAACGCGCGCCTCTACGGCGCGGCGCAGGGCGCCATCCGCGCGCGCGAGGACGTGCTGCACGTGGTGTCGCACGACCTGGGCAACTCGCTCTCGGCCATCGTGATCACCACCACGGTGCTGCTGCGCACCCTGCCCGAGGACGGGGAGAACGCGGAGCTCAGGAAGCGCATCACGGGGATCCGCGACCTCGCGCGGCGGATGCAGCGGCTCCGGCAGGACCTGCTGGACGTGGCGAGCATCGAGGCGGGGCGCCTGGCGATCGAGTGGGACCGCTGGGATCCCGGGGCCCTGGCGCGCGAGTCGCTGGAGGCGTTCGCGCCGCTGGCGGCCGAGAAGCGCCTGCAGCTGGCGAGCGACATTCCCCCGGGGCTCCCCGCGCTGGAGGGCGACCGCGAGCGGGTGCTGCAGGTGCTGGCCAACCTGCTGGGCAACGCGGTGAAGTTCACCCCCGAGGGCGGGCGCGTGGAGCTCGCGGTGCGCGCGGACGAGGCCGAGGTGCGCTTCGCGGTGTCCGACACCGGCCCCGGCATCCCGCCCGAGCACCTGGGGCACGTCTTCGACCGCTTCTGGAAGGTGCGCTCGGCCAACCGCCAGGGCGCCGGGCTGGGCCTGGCCATCGCCCGGGGGATCGTGGAGGCGCACGACGGGCGCATCTGGGTCCGGAGCGCGCCGGGCGAGGGGAGCACCTTCTTCTTCACCCTGCCGCTGCGGCCCGAGTACGAGGAGATCGAGGACGAGGAGGAGTAGTCCTGGGCGGGTCCGCTGGCTATCGTCCTGGTCCCAGGCGCCTGACAATCGCACGCAGAGCAGCAGAGTCAGCAGAGAACTTCGGAGTTTCTCCGCTGACTCTGCTGCTCTGCGTGAGACATTCGGTTCGAATCCTACTTCGCGGCCGCGGCGGCGATCTCCTCCAGCTCGGCCCAGCGGGCGTAGAGGGCGTCCACGCGCTCGCCGGCCTCGCGGTACTCGGCGGTGAGGCGCGCCACCTCGCCGGGGGCCGAGGCGTAGAGCGCGGGGTCGGCCAGGCGGGCGCCCAGCTCCTCCTTCCGCGCCTCGGCCTCCAGGATCGCCGCCTCCATCCCCTCCAGCTCCTTCTGCTCCTTCCAGGTGAGCTTGCGCGGCCGGTCGGCCGAGGCGGCGGTCTTCGCCGTGGGGGGCGCGGCGGGCTTCTTCGGCGCGGCGGCGGACGCGGCGGCGGCTTCGGCGTCGCGCTGCTCCTTGAGGCGGCGGTACAGGTCGTAGCCGCCCGCGTGGCGCCGCAGCTCTCCGCCCCCCTCGAAGACGATGAGGCCGGTGGCCACCTTGTCCAGGAAGTAGCGGTCGTGCGTCACCATCAGCACGCACCCGGGCCAGCCGGCCAGCACCGACTCCAGCACCTGCAGCGTCACCAGGTCCAGGTCGTTGGTGGGCTCGTCCAGCACCAGCAGGTTGGCGTCCTTCAGGAACAGCTTGGCCAGCAGCAGCCGGTTGCGCTCGCCGCCGGAGAGCGAGGAGACCTTCTGCCGCTGCTGCTCGGGCGGGAAGAGGAAGCTCTCCAGGTAGCTGCGCAGGTGCATCCGCTCGCCGCCCACGCTCACCCAGTCCTGCCCGGCGGCGGCCTCGTAGACGCTCTTCTCGGGGTCCACGTCCTCGCGGCGCTGGTCGAAGTAGGCCACGCGCGTGTTCTTCCCCAGCTCCACCACGCCGGCGTCCGGCTCCTCCAGCCCCAGGACGATCCGCAGCAGCGTGGTCTTCCCCGCGCCGTTGGGCCCGATCACCCCGATGCGCTCGCCGGCCTGCAGGATGGTGCTGAAGTCGCGGATCAGCGTACGCCCGCCGTAGCCCTTGCCGACGTGGTGCAGCTCCAGCACCGTCCGCCCCAGCCGCGGCGCCTCGATCGGCGCGACCTCGACGGTGGTGCGCCGCGGGAGCCGCTTCTCGCGCTGCTCGGCCTGCAGCGCGGCCGCCCGGTCCAGGCGCGCCTTGGCCTTCCCCGTGCGCGCCGGCGGCGAGCGGCGCGCCCACTCCAGCTCCTGCTCGATCAGCCGCTTGCGCTTCTGCTCGGCCGCGGACGCCTGCGCCAGCCGCTCGGCCTTGGCCTCCAGGTACTCGGTGTAGCCGCCGGGGTAGGGCGCCAGCTCGCCGCGCGAGACCTCCAGCATCCGCGTGACCACGCGGTCCAGGAAGTAGCGGTCGTGGGTGATGAGCATCACCGTGCCGGGGTAGTCGAGCAGGTGCTCCTCCAGCCAGGCCACGGTGTCGGCGTCCAGGTGGTTGGTGGGCTCGTCCAGCAGGAGGAGCCCAGGCTCCTGGAGGAGGACGCGCGCCAGGGCCACGCGCTTCTGCTCGCCGCCGGAGAGGCCGGCCACGGGGCGCTCCCAGCGGTCCACGTCCAGGCGGGTCAGCAGCGCCTCCATGCGGTGCTCGTAGTCCCACCCGCCCAGCGCGGCGATCTTCGCCCCCGCCGCCTCCTGCCGGGCCAGCAGGCGGCCCGAATCCCCCCCGCCGCGCGCCAGCTCCTCGGCGACCGCGTGGTACTCGCCGATCGCCTCCATCAGCTCCGGGCGCCCCGAGGCGGCGGCGGAGAGGATCGTCGCCCCTTCCTCGAACTCCGGCTCCTGCGCCAGGTAGCCCACGCGGACGCCGCGCTGGAAGGCGAGCGTCCCCGCGTCGGCCCCCTCCACCCCGCCCACGATGCGGAAGAGCGTGGACTTCCCCGAGCCGTTGACGCCGATGAAGCCCACCTTCTCCCCCTCGTCCACGGCGAAGGAGACGCCGTCGAACACCACGCGGGGGCCGTACGACTTGTGCAGATCCTGGACGTTGAGGACGTTCGCCATCTACCGGTCTTGCGGGTGAAAGGAGCGGCGAATCTACACCCGCGCGGCGGGGGAGTGCGAGAGGGGCGGCGGGGAGTCGGCAGATGTTTCCGGAGCGGCACGGCGTTGGCGTCAGACGGGCGCCCGCTCGCCCGTTCCGGAGGGCGGACGGCGTGCGGGCGCCGGGCCGGCCCGTGGGGAATTTCCCTCTCCCGTGAGGGGCGGCCTCCGGATACTTTGAGAAGGAGGTCCGGAGAGCCTGCTTCTTGCACGGCGGGCGGACGGGCCGGCGCCGCGGCCGACGGGGCACTTCGATCAGGGCAGTCCCATGCTGACGTGGATCTTCCTCTTCTTCGTCGCCTTCGGCGCCAAGGTCCTCCTGGCGTTCGCGATGATCTACCTGATCTTCCCGGCGGACCGCGTCTGCAACGAGTGCGACGGGGAGACGCTCCCGATCCAGATGGGCCCCGTCGGCCGCTTCCTCTCCGCGCTCAGCCTGGGGCGCGTGCAGCGGCGCTGGTGCCCGCGCTGCGGCTGGGAGGGGCTCACCCGCACCGGCCGCCTCAACCGCCCCGCCTTCTCCGGCGTCAGCCGCGAGGCCACCACCCGCCGCTGACGGCGCTGCTTTCATCCCATGGAAGAACGCTCGCGGCCCGATCATTCCGGGCCGCGAAAACTTTTCGGCCGCATCCCTCGTAATCGGGCGCCGCTTCCGCGGGGGCTGTACGCGGACGGCGCGGAACGGTAGATTCGAGCGGAACTTAGGCGAAGCTGGGCAGTCCCCCTCCCGCCTTCCGCGGATCTCCCCTCCCGCCGCCGCGCGGCCTCCCTGATCTTCCCCCGCGAACGAGGAAGACCCGAGATGAAGCCGACTCCGCTGGCGCTCGCCGCCGCCGGCCTGCTCCTCGCCGCGCCCGCCCGCGCGCAAGGCGCGTATCCCGAGAACACCGGCGCGGCCGTCACCGACCTGGCCGAGGTGCTCACCCGGGCGCAGGAGGACAGCGTGCGCGCGCTGCTGGCCGGCGTGCGCAACTCGGGCGCGGACGTGCGGGTGGTCACCATCGGCAGCGTCCACGACTACTCGTCGGGCGCCGCCAGCATCGAGGCGTTCGCCACCGGGCTCTTCAACGCCTGGCGCGTGGGCGACCGGGCGGAGAACGACGGCGCGCTGCTGCTGGTGGCCGTCCGCGACCGCAGGGTGCGCATCGAGCTGGGCGACGGTGCGCCCCCCTCGTTCGACGCCCGCGCGAAGCAGGCGATCGACGAGCGGATCGTCCCCGAGTTCCGCGCGGGCCACTTCGCGGCCGGGATCCTCGCCGGCGCGGGGGAGATCGCGCGCTGGTACCGCGAAGAGCCCGCGTCGTCCCCTGCCGCCCCGCCCGCGGGCGGCGGCTACGCGCCCGCGCGCGAGCCCTTCGCCGGACAGCCCGCGGCGCCGCAGCCGTACTACGTCCCGCCGCCGCGCGACTCCAGGTCCCCGGACGGGGCGGGCGGGGGAATCGGCCTGCTGCTGGGGCTCGGCGGCCTCGGCGCGGCCGCGGTCGGCGCGGCGGCGTACGCGCGGAACCGCAAGCGGAAGTGCCCGGGCTGCGGCACCGAGATGGAGCGGCTGGACGAGGTGTCCGACGACGTGTACCTGGATTCCGGGCAGAAGATGGAGGAGTGGCTGAAGTCGGTGGACTACGACGTGTGGAAGTGCGGGAGCTGCGGCAACCACCTGCTCCTGCCGTACAACGCGTGGTTCACCTCGGCCAAGCCGTGCCCGGGGTGCCGCTACCGCACCTGCCAGGTGAGCCGCCGCACCCTGGAGCGGCCGACCTACCACTCCACCGGCACCGACCAGGTCACCCAGCACTGCCGCCACTGCGGCTACCACCACGAGCACCTGGTGACGCTGCCGCGCCTGACCCCGCCGCCCGAGCGCGAGGAGTCCTCGTCGTCGTGGAGCAGCGGGTCGTCGTCCGGTCGCGGCGCCTCGGGCGGCTGGTCGTCGAGTGGGTCGTCCGGGGGGAGCCACTCGTCCGGGCGCGGCGCCAGCGGGAGCTGGTGAGGGTTGGTTCGACATCGCACAACGGAGTCGAAATCATGCAAGACATGCGACAGCACCTGAAGATCGCCGGCTGGCTCAACATCGTGAACGGCGCGCTGGCCATCGGCATCGCCGTACTCGTCGCCACGCTGATGAGCGGCGCCGGGATCCTGGCCGCCGCCGAGGAGGGGGCGGGGATCTTCGCGCTCATGGCCGGCCTGGGATGGTTCATCGTGATCTTCATCGGCATCCTCGCCGTCCCCTCGATCATCGGGGGCTGGGGACTGCTCAACCACCGGCCCTGGGCGCGGATCCTGACGCTGATCGTGAGCTTCCTCAACCTCTTCAACTTCCCCCAGGGCACCCTGATCGGCGCCTACAGCATCTGGGTGCTGCTGGACGAACGGTCCCGCCTGCTGCTGGAGAGCGGCGGCCGACGGCAGATCGCCCCGTACTGAGGGCCGGGAGGATGCAGGGGAAGCGGATCAGGAAGCGCTGGATCGCCCTGGCGCTCGTGCTCCCGGCGGCCGGCTGGTGGGTGGCGATGGAGCCGTCGAACACGCGCGACTGGACGCCCGACAACGCGGTGCTCCCCTGGGCCGAGTTCCGGGGCGACAGCGTGCGCGTGCACAACGTGCGCAACGCCCGCTACGAGTCGAAGGACCGCTACACGGTGGCCCACGACGACCGCGCCTACGACCTGCGCGAGGTGGAGAGCGCGTGGTTCGTGGTGGAGCCGTTCGCCCGCGACTGGCGCGGCCTGGCGCACACGCTGGTGTCGTTCGGCTTCCGCGACGGGCGCTACCTGGCCGTCTCGGTGGAGGTCCGCAAGGAGAAGGGCGAGAAGTATTCGCCGCTCAAGGGGCTGCTGAACCAGTTCGAGGTCACCTACGTCGTCGCCGACGAGCGCGACGCGATCCGCCTGCGCACCAACTATCGGAAGGACCCCGTGCACCTGTACCCGGTGCGCGCCGAGCGGGCGCAGGTGCGCGCCATGCTGGTGGACATGCTGGAGCGGGCCAACGAGCTGCGCGAGCGCCCCGAGTTCTACAACACGCTCACCAACACCTGCACCACCAACCTGGTGCGGCACCTCAACCGCGTCTCGCCGCGGCGGGTGCGGCCGTACAGCCCCCGCGTGCTGCTGCCCGGCTACTCCGACGCGCTGGCCTACGAGCTGGGCCTGATCGACACCGACCTGCCGCTGGAGCGGGCGCGCGAGCGCTTCCTGATCACCCCCCGCGCCCAGCGCCTGGGCGACGCCCCCGACTTCTCCCGCCGCATCCGCGAGTTCGGCGCCCCCTGAGGGTTGTTTCCGGACGACGAAACCGCGAACGGCAGCCACGGCCCCGGGCGTGTCCCTCCGCTGCGCTCCGGGCCGGGCTGCGCGCGCGGTAGGGCACGATACCACTGTGCCCAACCGCGCCGGGCCACCGCCGCCACGAAACCCCTGTGGCGGCGGCGTCCCGGCCCTGTCGGGCGCGCATCCCTCACGCGGGGCATCGCCCGGGTGCCGGGTCGCGATGGGCTAAAGCCCCTCGCTGGAACCACGGAAAGCCTCGCAAACCCCGCGAGGCTTCACCTGCGTAACCCATCCCGATCGCAATCGATTTCGTCGCGCGCAGCGCCGAGGTGTTCCCCTCTACCGCGCAGCGGGGGAGGGGAGCGCGTCCTCTGGCTGCGAGGAACGAGCAGCCGAGGACCGCGCGGGGGAGGGGGCCACCCCGCCGGACGCACTTTCGCACTTTCGCACTTTCGCACTAAGTTCCGCCCCTCACTTCCGACCCGGCGGGGCGCATGACACGATCGATCCTGGCGGCCGCGGCGGCGGCGCTCCTGGCGCACGGGAGCGCGTGGGCGCAGGCGGCGCCGTATTTCCAGCAGGGCGTCGACTACCGCATCGAGGCGCGGCTGGAGGAGGGCACCGACGTGCTGCACGGGCGGGCGCGGCTGCGCTACACCAACCGCTCGCCCGCCACGCTCGACACCCTGTACGTCCACCAGCACCTGAACGCCTTCCGCCCCAACAGCGCCTGGGCGCGCCGCGAGCTGCAGTTCGGCAACCGCCGCTTCCAGGAGCTGGGGCCCAGCGAGCACGCCTTCGAGCGCTTCACCTCGGTGCGCGTGGACGGCCGCGAGGTGCGCCCCGCCTACCCCGGCGCGCCCGACTCCACCGTGGCCGCCCTCCCGCTCCCCGCCCCGCTCGCCCCCGGCGGGAGCGTGACGGTGGTGATGGACTGGGACGCGCGGCTCTCGACCCTGCCCCGGCGCCAGGGGCGGCGCGGGCGGCACTACGACTTCGCCCAGTGGTACCCGCGCATCGCCGTCTACGACCGCACCGGGTGGGCGTACCAGCCGCTCCTCCCCCAGGGCGAGTTCTACGGCGAGTTCGCCACCTACGACGTCACCCTCGACCTCCCCGCCGACCAGGTGGTGGGCGCCACCGGCGTGCCCGTCGAGGGGAACCCCGGGTGGACGGTGAGCGACTTCGAGCGCGGCTTCTACCGCGTGGGCGCGGCCGAACCACTCGGGCTCCTGGCCGGGGACGCCGGGCAGGGCCGCAAGCGCGTGCGCTTCCACGCCGACAGCGTGCACCACTTCGCCTGGGCCATCGACCCCGGGTTCCGCCACGAAGACGTCACCCGCTTCAACCTGCGCGAGGGCGGCGGGCGCGCGGGGCTCCCCACCATCCACGTCCTCTTCTGGCCCGGCGACACCGCCGCGTGGGGCAGCCACCAGGCCGCGCGCGTCACCTACGACGCGCTGGCGTGGCTGCAGGGGATGTTCGGGCCGTACCCCTGGCCGCAGCTCACCAACCTGCACCGGCTGGAGAGCGGCGGCACCGAGTTCCCCATGCTGGTGATGAACGGCTCGGCCAACCGGGGGCTCATCGTGCACGAGGTCACCCACCAGTACCTGCACGGCATCCTGGCCAACAACGAGTGGCGCGAGGGGTGGATGGACGAGGGCTTCACCTCGTTCGTCGAGGACTGGTTCACCGAGGACTTCACCCGCGACTCGCTGCGCTCCGCCGTCCCCGCCCTCGACCGGGCCGCGCTGGAAGACTCCGTCGCGGCCGTCGTCTGGGGCTCGACCATGCGCACGCTGGAGCGGCTGGAGCGCGCCGACTCGGTGCAGCCGGTCGCGCTCCCCGGGGCCGCCTACCCTTCGCCGCGGATCTACACGGCGATGACGTACACCAAGGCGTCCGCCGTCTTCCGCATGCTGCGCGACCTGGTGGGCGAGGACGCCTTCCGCCGCATCCTGCGCGAGCTCTACCGGCGGCACCGGCTGCAGCACGTCACCGGCGCCGACTTCCAGCGCGTGGCCGAGGAGGTGGGCCGGCGCGACCTGGACTGGTTCTTCGGCCAGTGGATCGAGCGCACCGACGGGCTGGACTACGGCGTCGCGAGCGCCGCCACCCGCCCCGCGGGCGGCGGCCGCTGGCGCACGCGCGTGGAGGTGCTGCGCACGGGCGCGGCCTGGATGCCCGTGGAGGTGAAGGTGGGCGACGTGCGGCGTCGGCTGGAGTCGCGCGCCCGCCGGCAGAGCGTGGAGGTGGTGACGCGGGAGAAGCCGGCCGAGGTGGTGCTCGACCCGCGCTGGGTGCTGATCGACCCCGACCGCTCGAACAACACCTTCCGCCTGCCGTAGGCCACGGATGCCGGAGCGCGGCCCGCTGGTGTGGCTGTACGTGGCGCTCGGCGGGGCGGCGGGCGCCATGGCCCGCTTCGCGCTCTCGGAGTGGCTGAGCGCCCGCTTCCCCGCCGCCTTCCCCTGGGGCACCTTCGCGGTGAACGCGCTGGGGTGCCTGGCGCTGGGCCTGCTGCTGGGCGCCTGGCCCGGCGCCGACGCCTGGCGGGCGCGCGCGCTCCTGGGCGTGGGCTTCTGCGGCGGCTTCACCACCTTCAGCACCTTCGGCTACGAGACCGTCGCCCTCCTGGAGGCCCGCTACTGGAGCGCGGCCGCCGCGTACGTCGGCGCCAGCCTGGCCGCCGGCCTCCTCGCCGTCTTCGCCGGCATGACGATCGGCCGCGCCCTCGCCGGCTGACCTTGTTGTTCTCCGACGAGGTCCCTACTCCCGCGCTCCGAACCTCGTGCTGCACCGACGGAGCCCGCGCAGGCGGGCTTTTCGCCGTTGTTGCTGCGGGTTCACCCGCCCCTGACCACCCCCTGGCAAGATTTTAGCATTCGGCTGCAACCAAGTCTCCGGCTTGGGCATCTCACCCCTTGCGTGCTCGTGGCGCGGGCTCTTCCGCGTCCACGGCCGGAGTCCTCGAACGAACGGAGGGGTGCCATGCGACGGATCTGCGTCGGAGTGCTGGGACTGCTGCTGTTGACCGCGGGCGAGCTGAGCGCCCAGCGCTGCCGGACCCACGGCCGGGTGACGGTCTGCGAGCGGGACCGCGACCGCGACCGCGATCGCGACCGGGAGCGCCGCCGCGGCCCCTGGCGCGACGCGGGCCCGATCGAGTTCGGCGTGCGGGGCGGGTACGACTTCGAGGAAGAGGGCGGGACGGCCGGCGCGCAGTTCCGCATCCCGCTGGTGCGGCAGCTCGCCATCGTCCCCAGCGCCGACGTGTTCTTCGACGACGACGAGTCCGCCTCGGAGTGGCAGATCAACGCCGACGCGGTGCTGCGCCCCGACGCGCTGGCCGGGCTCTACTTCGGCGCCGGCGCCGCCTTCCTGAACCGCGACTTCGACTTGGGGGATCTGGAGGAGGACAGCGACACCGAGGTGGGCTTCAACCTGCTGGTGGGGCTGGACGGCGGCCGCATCAGCGGCAGCAGCCTGCGCCCCTTCGTGGAGGGCCGCTGGACCAACGTCGACGACTACGACGCCTTCCGCCTGAACGTCGGCATCAACGTTCCCATCTCCGGCCGCGGCTGGTGGTAGCCGCCCGGCAGGCGGAAAGTCTCCCGAACACGAAGCGCCCCCGCGCCGGCAGCATCGGCGCGGGGGCGCTCCCTGTGCGGACTGCGAGGCTCGTTCGGGATCGAGATCCATAACCGAATGTCTCATACCATTTCGCAGGGAATCGTTCGGGTATCAGCCCTGAAAAGGTCTCACACAGAGGGCACAGAGAACACAGAGGAACAGCGGAGAGATTGAAGTTCTCTCCGTGTCCTCCGTGTCCTCTGTGTGATGCCAATC